>JAZNNV010000212.1:0-7088 GCA_045580465.1 Faecousia sp. | reverse complement strand
GTGCTTTGTGCCTTTTGTGGTGCTGTTTACCATGATCTTCCGGAAGTTTTCCCGGCGGGTGCACCGGCAGGTGACCAATGCCACCACCGATATCAACACATACCTTTCGGAGAATTTGAGCGGCATGAAGATCACCCAGATCTTCAACCGGGAAGACACCAAGCTTTCCGATTTTACCCAGCGCAGCGCCAAGCTGCGCAAGGCCAAGCATAACCGGATGTACGTGTTCGGTGTGTTCCGTCCCATGGTGTATATGCTGTTTGTGTCCAGCCAGATGTGCCTGTTCTATTTTGGTGCCAAGGGCTACATCCAGCAGACCACTTTGTTGGGACAGATGGTGGACAGCACCATTCTGGTAGCCTTCTATATGTATATCTCCCGGTTCTTTAACCCCATTCAGACCTTGGCGGAGCAGTTTGATATGCTGCAGCAGTCCTTTGCCGGTGCGGAAAAGATCTCCGGCATTCTGGACATCGAGCCTGCTGTGGTGGATGAGCCCGATGCCATCGAGCTGGAGGAAATCCGGGGTGAGACCGAGTTCAAGGATGTCTGGTTCCGGTATAAGCCTGACGAGTGGGTGCTGCAGGGAGTGTCCTTCCATGTCCAGCCCAAGCAGACAGTGGCATTTGTTGGCTCTACCGGCTCCGGTAAGACCACGATCCTCAGCCTCATCTGCCGCAACTATGACATCCAAAAGGGTCAGATCCTGATCGACGGCATCGACATCCGAAGGATCAAGATCGCATCCCTGCGCCGCCACTTTGGTCAGATGCTGCAGGACGTGTTCCTCTTCTCCGGCGACATCCGCAGCAACATTCTCCTGCGCAAAGAGGGTGTCAGCGACGAAGAGGTCTGGGAGGCTGCCCGTTACGTCAACGCCGACCGCTTCATCTCGAAGCTGGAAAAGGGACTTGATGAGCCGGTGCGGGAGCGGGGCAACAACTTCTCCGCCGGTCAGCGCCAGCTTTTGAGCTTTGCCCGTACCATCATCCACAAGCCCAGTGTCATGATTCTGGACGAAGCAACCGCCAACATCGACACCGAAACCGAGATCCTTATTCAGGACTCTCTGGAGAAGATGAAGAACATCGGCACCATGCTGATCGTGGCGCACCGCTTGTCCACCATCCAGCATGCGGACAACATCATCGTCCTCTCCCACGGTCAGATTTTGGAGCAGGGCACCCATCAGGAGCTGCTGCACCAAAAGGGTCGCTACCACCATCTCTACACCCTGCAGTTCAACAAACAGCAGCTGCTGAACAACTAAACGCAACGCTCCCCCTGCGGTGGCAGGGGGAGCGCCTTTTTCGTTACTTTGGTATCGTAATGGTCAGCACGATCTGATCCTCCGTCTCCCGGCGTTCCGAGACGGCGGCGATCCCCGACAGCTGGATCTTCTGCAGGGATTGGCTGAGATAATTCAAAAACGACCCCACGTTGACCCGGCGCGAGCGCTCCTCATGACCGGCGCACAGTGCCTCTATGTACTTTTCCGCCCGGGCAACACTCATATTGAGCCGCACCATCTCCGCGATGGCGCGCAGCTTTTCCCGCTCATCCGTCAGCTTCAGCAGGGCGCGGGCATGGCGCTCCGTCAGATCACCCTCCCGCAGTGCCTCCAGAACGGGCATGGAGTGGCGCAAAATGCGCAGCTTGTTGGCGATGGCGCTCTGACTTTTCCCCAGCAGCTTTGCCGCCTGCTCCTGACTCATGCCGCATTTTTCCATAAGATTTGCGATGCCCATGGCTTCCTCAATGAAATCCAGATCCTGCCGCTGCAGATTTTCGATCATCGCCGTCAGGGTCGACTCCTGCTCATTCATGTTCATCACGATGCAGGGGATCTCTGTAAGTCCCGCCATAATTCCCGCGCGCAACCGACGCTCTCCCGCGATCAGCTCATAGGTCGTTCCCATCCGCCGCACAGACAGCGGCTGCAAGATCCCATGCTGCCGGATAGAGTCCGCCAGCTCCTGCAGCGCATCCGCCGCGAAGATCCGCCGGGGCTGCGCCGGATTGGGACGGATCGCCCGGGCAGGCAGAAACACCACCCTCCCGGTCTCCATGTAGGTTTTCAGCTTCTGACATTGCATGACCCTTCCCCCTTGTGATAAAGTAAGACCATTGTACGCACTGCCGCAGGGGAAACCCATCGAAAGCAGGCGCGCCTGCCGAAAATTTTCACAAGCCGTTGCAAGGGCGCAAAATCTGTGCTACAATAGCAAAAAACAAAGGAGGACAAACTATGAATTGCCTTTTCTGTAAAATCATCGCCGGTGAGATCCCCTCCACCAAGGTCTACGAGGACGACCTGATCCTCGCCTTCCGGGATATCAACCCCCAGGCACCCACCCATATTCTGGTCATTCCCAAGAGCCACATCCCGTCGGTTGACGGCATCACCGCCGAAAACAGTGCTGTTGTCGCCCACATTTTTGAGACCATCCCCACCATCGCGGCGGCGGAAAAGCTGGAAAACGGCTACCGCGTGGTCAGCAACTGCGGCGCGGATGCCGGTCAGACCGTGCATCACCTGCACTTCCACATCCTCGGCGGCAAGGCACTTTCTCTGGAAATGGCTTGACATTTCGCCTTTTTGCGCTATAATAATCACGAACCGCAAAACAAATCAATCTTCGGGGTGCCGGCAGCAGCCGGCTGAGATAGGACTGATGCGTCCTGACCCGTGAACCTGATACGGCTAATACCGTCGGAGGGAAAGATGCATATATGAGGTACCAAAATACCGCATTGCACCTGGACGGGTTTGCAATGCGGTATTCTTTATTTTTGGAGGTATCCTCATGACAAACAAAACCAAGCGCTTGACCGAAAGCGCGATGCTGCTGGCTCTTGCCATCGTCTTAGAGCTGATCAGCAAGCTGTTCATCCCCGAGTTCCCCTTCGGCGGACAGATCACCATCGTCAGCATGCTGCCGGTGGTGCTGATCTCCTACCGCCACGGCGTTAAGTGGGGCTTCGTGTCCGCCGCCGCCTATGCCCTCATCGAGATGGCGATCGGCACCAAAACCCTCATGGCAGCCTTCCAGCCGGGTTATTTTGGTGACGGTGTGCTGATCGTCAACGCCCTGCTGATGTGTTTGCTTGACTATGTGGTTGCATATACGATGCTGGGTCTGGGCGGTGTATTCCGTGACCGCATCCAAAAGCCGGGTGTCGCCCTGATGGCAGGCTCGCTGGTGGCACTGGGCGCGCGGTATCTGGCGCATGTGGCTTCCGGCTACATTCTGTTTTCCGGCTATGCCGAGTGGTTCTTCACCCACGAGGATTTCCCCTTCCCCGCGCTGGGCGAGGCGATCCTCTCCACCCTCAGCCCCGGCATGCTGGGCTTTGTCTACAGCCTTGTCTACAATGCCATGTACATGCTGCCTGAGATGATCTTTACCGCCGTGGTCAGCCTGCTGATCGCCCGCATTCCCAAGATCGTCACGAAACTCAGTTAAGAAAACGTAGGGGCTGGCGCCCACGACAGCCCTCAAAATGCAAAAAAGGAAAACGGGTCGTCGAAGGCGCCGACCCCTACAATGACATAAGCGGACTGCAGCTGCAGTCCGCTTTTCATATTATTCAAAGCACTCTTCGCAGATCTGATCCAATGCCCAGCGGGTTCTGGGCGCAGGCTCACGGTCGATCCACTTTCCGTTGGTGAAATCCGGGAAGGGAACGGGTGCACTGCCGATGGCGATAGACTGCTCGGAAAGGCAGGTGACCGCCATCCATGCCGCCACGTCATACACGTCGATGGGGGTGTTGACACCCTTGCGTACCGCATCCAGAAATGCCTGCAGTGCCAGCGCATCCATGCCGCCGTGACCGCCGACCATGTGATCCTTCCATTCCTTCCAGATGGGATGGTCGTACTCCTCGTAGTAGTCCTCTACCCGATCCCAATGATGCTCTGTGTAGGGATTTCCCGCAACGTCCAGCAACACTTCTTCCTTGGAAATGCCGTCAATGTAGATGCCCTTTGTATCCTCCAGCCAGATACCCTTGGTGCCCTGCACACGCCCGTTGCGGCTGTAGGGGCGGGGCAGGCTGATGCCATGGGTCAACGTCACCACCTCGCCGTTGGCGCACTTGATGACAGTCGTGGTGATATCACCTTCGTTGTAATCCACCCACGGATCTACATTTTCGCCCTTTTCCGCCAATTCCCGGCGGTAATTGCGCACAGAGCGTGCCTTGGTCGCCGTAGAAGTCAGAGAAACAAAGCGGTTGCCCCGATTGATGCCCAAAATCTTGGACACGGGACCCAGCTCATGGGTCGGATACAGATCGCCGTTACGGTGCAGATTGTGGATCACACGTTCTTCGTAGCTGTCAAGGTTCGCCAGACGCTCGCGCAGGCAATGCTCATAGCCGCCCTCGCAGTAAATCAGCTCACCGAACAGACCCTTACGAACCAGATTCAGCACCATCAGCTCATTGCGCCCGTAGCAGCAGTTCTCCAGCATCATACAGGGGGTCTTGGTGCGCTCATAGGCATGAACCAGCTGCCACAGCTCGTCCAGCGAGGACGCGCCGCCCACCTCGATGCCCACATACTTGCCTGCTTCCATGCAATCCCTTGCGATGTGCAGATGGGAGTTCCACGAGGTAGGAACCAGCACTGCCTCCAGCTCCTCCAGCTTCAGCATTTTGTGATAATCGGAAAATGCCTTGGGCTGGGGCTTTCCCTGCTTCTGCAGAATATTCTGAACAAGCTCAATACGCTCCTGTCTGAAGTCACAGATTGCCACGACCTCCACATCAGCAATATGCACGAGTGTTGCCAGCAGCGTTTCTGTTCGCTTGCCCAAGCCAACAAATCCAATCTTTACGGTCTTACTCATGGTAACTACCTCCATCTTTTCTGATGTGCCGTCATTATAACATGCAAATTTTCAGATAACAATACAAAAACGTTTTATTTTTTTGCATTTTCGTACTTTTTGCAGCTGCTTTACAGATTGCAATCCCCTTTTATTCATGCTACAATATCCCAAAAGAAAAGGAGGATTTGGTATGCTTTATCCGAGAAGCAAAGAGCCTCAGCTTTCCGATGAATTATTCCGCTGCCCGGGCAGCGAATACCGCTGCGCCCCCTTCTGGGCATGGAACTGTGCCCTTGAAGAACAGGAGCTGCTGCGTCAGCTGGAATTTTTCAAGAAAATGGGCATGGGCGGCGCGCACATGCATGTGCGCACCCGCATGACCACCCCCTACCTCAGCGACGAACACATGGCGCTGGTCTCCTCCTGCGTGGAAAAATGCCGCAAAGAAAACCTGCTGGCATGGCTCTACGACGAGGATCGCTGGCCCTCCGGCTCCGCAGGCGGCATCGTCACCAAAGAGAAAAAATACCGCGCCCGCCAGCTGCTTTTTACCCAAGACCCCTACGCCCCCGGCGAGGTCGCGGTGCTGAACTCTCCCCACACCGTCCCCTCCTGCCGCTCCGCAAACGGCTACCTGCTTGCCTGCTACGATGTGGTGCTGGACAAAGACGGTTGTCTTGTGAAGGGTCAGCGGATCGACCCCGAGGCAGAAGCCACCGGCAAAAAATGGTATGTCTATGTGGAAACCCCGCTGGAAATTCCGTGGTTTAACAATCAGACCTATGTAGACACCCTGAACCCCGAAGCCATCCGCCGCTTTATCGAGGTGACCTATCACCGTTACTTCGAAACTGTGGGTAAGGACTTCGGCGGTGTCGTTCCCGCGATCTTCACCGACGAACCCCAGTTCGTCCGCAAAAACGTCCTTGCCTACGCAAGCGAGAAAAAGGACGTGGTCATGCCATGGTCGGAGGATGTGCCTCAGACCTACATGGCAGCCTACGGCGAGGACATCCTCGAAAAACTCCCGGAGCTGCTGTGGAATCTGCCTGACGGTCAGGTTTCCCCCACCCGCTATCACTATCACGACCACATCTGCCAGCGCTTCACGGAAGCCTTTGCCGACCAGTGCGGCGCTTGGTGCGGCGAGCATAACCTGCTGCTGACCGGTCACGTGATGCTGGAGCCCACCCTCGACAGTCAGACCGGTGCCTTGGGCGAAGCCATGCGCAGCTACCGTGCCTTCCAGCTGCCGGGCATCGACATGCTGCGGAATTACCTGGAATACACCACCGCCAAGCAGTGCCAATCCGCCGTCCGACAGTACGACCGGGAGGGCATGATGACGGAGCTTTACGGTGTCACCGGCTGGGATTACGACTTCCGCGGTCATAAATTCCAAGGCGACTGGCAGGCGGCATTGGGCGCAACAGTGCGCGTGCCGCACCTTTCCTACGTTTCCATGAAGGGCGAAGCCAAGCGGGATTACCCCGCCTCCATCGGCTACCAGACCCCTTGGTGGCAGGATTACAATCTGGTGGAGGATCACTTCGCCCGTGTGGCGACTGCCATGACCCGTGGCAAGTCCGTGGTGCGTGTGGGTGTGATCCATCCCATTGAAAGCTACTGGCTGCACTTTGGACCGACGGAGCAGACCGCCGGCATCCGGGAACAGCTGGATCAGCAGTTCCAGAGCATGACCGACTGGCTCATCCATGGCAGCATCGACTTTGATTTCATCAGCGAAGCGCTCCTGCCGGAGCTGTGCGAAAAGGGCGGCGCTCCCCTGCAGGTGGGTGCCATGGCATACGATGCCGTGGTCGTCCCCGGCTGTCAGACTCTGCGCAGCACCACCTTGGAGCGATTGGAAGCCTTTAAGGATGCCGGCGGCAAGCTGATCTTCCTCGGCGACGCGCCGAAATATGAAAATGCCATCCCCAGCACCCGCGGCAGCAGCTTGTGGCAACGCTCTATGCAGGCACAGTACACCAAAAACGATCTGCTGACCGTTCTGGAAGCCCAGCGCATGGTGGACATCCGCACGGAAGAGGGCATCCGCACCAACAATCTCATCCACCAGCTCCGTCAGGACGGGGATGACCGCTGGCTGTTCATTGCCCACAGTCGCTATTATAACCCCGACGTTCCCGAGCAGCAGGACCTGCGTATCACGCTGGAGGGCGAATATGGCGTTTTGTGCTACGACACCCTCACCGGCGACATCGCCCCCATGGCATCCACCGTCGAGGG
>JAZNNV010000211.1:0-4632 GCA_045580465.1 Faecousia sp. | reverse complement strand
GAGGAGATCATCGCAACCCCTGCATCCATCACCGGTCAGTATCTGTCCGGCGTGAAAAAGATCCCAGTTCCCTCCCGCCGTCGCAGCGGCAACGGTCATAGTCTTTCCATCCGCGGCGCAACAGAGCATAACCTCAAAAACATTGACGTTGACATCCCCCTCGGCACGCTGACTTGTGTCACCGGCGTTTCCGGCTCCGGCAAATCCAGCCTTGTGGGGGAGGTCCTGAACAAGACCCTTCTTGCCAAGCTCAATCACGCGCGCACCCGCCCGGGCGCCTGCCGCTGTATTGAAGGCATGGAGCATCTTGACAAGGTCATCGATATTGACCAAAGTCCCATCGGGCGCACACCCCGCTCCAATCCCGCCACCTACACGGGTCTTTTTAACGACATCCGTGATCTGTTCGCATCCACCAATGATGCCAAGATCCGCGGCTACGGACCGGGCAGATTCTCGTTCAACGTCAAGGGCGGACGCTGCGAAGCCTGCTGCGGCGACGGTCTTGTGAAAATCGAAATGCACTTTTTGGCGGATGTCTACGTCCCCTGCGAGGTCTGCAAGGGCGCTCGCTACAACCGGGAAACCCTTGAGGTTCTTTACAAGGGCAAAAATATCTCGCAGGTGCTGGATATGACCGCCGAGGAAGCCGCAGAATTCTTCGAGAACATCCCCAAGATCCACAACAAGGTCAAGACCCTTGTGGAAGTCGGTCTTGGCTACGTCAAGCTGGGTCAATCCAGTACCACCCTCTCCGGCGGCGAGGCACAGCGTGTCAAGCTGGCAACGGAGCTGGCACGTGCTTCCACCGGCAAGACCATCTACGTCCTCGACGAACCTACCACGGGTCTTCACGCGGCAGACGTGCATAAGCTGATCGACGTGCTGCAGGCGCTTGTGGACGCAGGCAACACCGCGCTGATCATTGAGCACAATCTGGACGTGATCAAAACAGCCGACTATATCATCGACCTCGGTCCCGAGGGCGGCGACGGCGGCGGCTATGTGGTTGCCAGCGGCACGCCCGAGCAGGTAGCACAGGTCGAAGAAAGCTACACCGGGCAGTACCTGAAACGTTATCTATAAAAAACCTGACCTGCGGTCAGCAGGTCAGGCAGTTATTCAGTTAATTCGTTCTTTTCTGTAAAGCTTCGGTGGAAGCACCTCCGACAGCTCCAAAAGCAAATGATCCCGTTCTCCCGCGTAATCGACACGAAGGATATTGGAACGCACGATGCTTTCTGCATTCTGACGGATCGCGATGGACATGGTAAGTCTTGTGCCGCAGTCATCCGGGTGATCGATCAGAACTGTTCCTCCATGAGCAGCAGCAGCAGAACGGATCATCACCATACCCAGACCAACACCAAAACGGCGGTCTTCCAATCTGGGTGTCCGGCGGAAACGACTGTGGATCGTCTCCTTCACCTCGGGGTGAATTCCCTCACCGCTGTCACACACGCTCAGATAAAGCATCGAGCCGCGACAGGTCATTTTTGCTCGAATCGTGCTTCCCTTTTTCGAAAATTTCACAGCATTCGAAAGGATGTTGTGGATCGCCCGTTCCAGCTTTTCAGGTTCTGCAAGGGTGTGGATCGGTCTTTCGAGATTCTCAAAGGTGAGTGTGATGTTAGTCAAACTCAGCATATCCCGGGCTTTGTCAAATACCTCCTGCAAAAACGCGGTCAGCTCCACCGTAACATACCGCTGCTCTGTCTGCTGGCAATAGCGATACACGTCAGACATATTGCTGACGATGCGAAGCATCTGAAACAGACCGCGATTGATGCGGGCGATCTGATCTGCCGTCGCGGGATCGCTGCTCTCATCCGTCACGGGAAACAGCTGATCCGCAATTGCCATGACGTTGGAAAGGGGCGCGCGCAGCTCCTGCGCTGCCAGAGCCATTCCCTGAAACTCCGCTTCATCTGATTCCTGCTCCAACGTAAATAGATCAAATTCTTCCATGCGCCGCACAGATGCACCGCAGGGAATACCCTGAACAGAAAGTGTCAGGTAGAGGCAGCCGGTTGCAAGGTCGTTATATTCCGTCTTGCCCGTAACAAGCATATCCGAAATGCTCTGCCCCGCCTCCAGCATGTAACTGCGTGCAGCCTCATTGACCGCGTCAATAACGCCATTTTTGACTGTAAATGCCGGTTGGAGCATGAAATTGATAAATTGCGCTTTGGATTCTATTTGTCCCATGATGTTCCTCCTTGTGGGATAGCATTTGCAGTTTTCTGAAAAACTTACACCACAATGATCCGGCAGGATCTTTCTTTCCTCTATTCTATCGAAAAAAGTCGAAAATAGCAAGATAAATCCGAATTTTGAGGTAAAAAATATGTCAATTCACGATGGACACCGCCAACGCCTGAAAGAACGTTATCAAAACGAGGGACTCGACGGCTTTACCGAGGTGCAGGTTCTGGAGCTTTTGCTCTTCTACTGCATTCCCCGTCAGGACACCAATCCCATTGCCCATGCGCTTTTGGAGCGCTTCGAAAGTCTGGCACAGGTGCTGGATGCACCTGCTTCCGAATTACAGAAGGTCCCCGGCATGGGTGCAACTTCCGCGGCTTATCTGACCCTCTTTACGTCTGTGTGGCGCTACTATCAGGTCAATCTGAATCAAAATCTCAAGATCTTATCCTCCATTGAAGAATATGCGCAATTTTTGATCCCGAAGTTTTCCAATCGCCGGAACGAAGTTGTCTTTCTTCTTTGTATGGATGCCAAGGGTAAGGTTCTCTCCTGCAAGGAAGTGGGAGAAGGCAGTGTCAATTCTGCCGCTGTACCGATCCGTCGCATTGTTGAAATGGCACTGGCTGATAACGCATCGATGGTCGTTCTTGCTCACAATCACCCCAGCGGACTTGCGATCCCCTCCGGCGAGGACCAGCTGACTACCCATCGGCTGGCAACATCACTCTCAACCGTAGACATTGAGCTGATCGATCACCTTGTGATCGCTGACGGCGAGTATGTTTCCCTGCGTGATTCCGGGTGGTATCATCCAGATAACTGTGTCCTTCCCTATTGATCAAGGAGGTAATATGGATCAGTTTCAACTTGTTTCACAGTTTTCCCCTTCCGGCGATCAGTCTGAGGCGATCCGTGACCTTGTAAACGGTGTCAACTGGGGACTGCGGGAGCAAACACTTCTGGGTGTTACCGGCTCCGGCAAGACCTTCACCATGGCATCGGTCATCGCCGAGCTTAACCGCCCGACTCTTGTGCTTGCTCACAACAAGACCCTCGCCGCACAGCTCTGCTCCGAATTCCGCGAGTTTTTCCCAAACAATGCGGTAGAGTATTTCATTTCCTACTACGACTACTATCAGCCGGAGGCATACATTGCCCATACTGACACCTATATTGAAAAGGACGCATCCGTCAACGAGGAGATCGACCGCCTGCGCCACAGCGCCACCTCTGCGCTGTTTGAACGGCGGGATGTGATCGTGGTTTCCTCGGTCAGCTGTCTTTACGGACTGGGTGACCCCATCGACTATAAGAGCATGGTCATTTCCCTGCGCGTCGGTCAGGAACGCCCCGTTGACGACATTCTGCGAAAATTGGCGGAGATCCGCTACGGGCGCAACGACATCGACTTCTCCCGTAATAAGTTCCGACTTCGGGGTGACACGCTGGAGGTCTATCCCGCCTACTGGTCGGGACGGGCGATCCGCGTGGAATTCTTCGGTGACGAAATCGACCGTATTTCCGAGATCAACGCCGTCACTGGCATGGTCGAGCGCTATATTGATCACGTTGCAATCTACCCCGCCAGCCATTACGTTGCCTCCCGTGAAAAGCTTCAGCGTGCCATGCTGGAGATCCAAAGAGAGTGTGACGAGCAGGTCGCATGGTTTCGCGCCCACGATAAGCTGATCGAAGCCCAACGCATTGCGCAGCGCACCGCCTACGATCTGGAAATGCTGACGGAGATCGGCTTCTGCAACGGCATCGAAAACTATTCCCGTGTCATTCAAGGTCGCGCCCCCGGCACTCCGCCGACCACGCTTCTGGACTACTTCCCGGAAGATTTTCTCATGTTCATCGACGAAAGTCACGTCACTCTGCCCCAGACCCGTGCCATGTACGCAGGCGACCGCAGCCGCAAGGATTCCCTCGTAAATTACGGCTTCCGCCTGCCCTCTGCCTATGACAATCGCCCCCTGAATTTTGACGAATTTGACAGCAAGATCAATCAGGTGATCTACGTCTCCGCGACCCCCGCTGAGTACGAACGCACCCGCTCCGGTCAAACCGTGGAGCAGGTCATCCGCCCCACGGGTCTGCTTGATCCCATCGTGGAGGTTCGTCCCATCGAGGGGCAGATCGACGACCTGATCGGTCAGATCAATGAGCGAACCGCCCGTCAGGAGCGGGTTCTCGTTACCACACTGACCAAAAAAATGGCGGAAGACCTGACGGTCTACCTCCAAAAAGCCGGTATCAAGGTGCGCTATATGCACTCCGACATCGGCGCAATGGAGCGCATGGAGATCATCCGCGACCTGCGTATGGCAAAATTCGACGTTCTGATCGGCATCAACCTCCTGCGTGAGGGTCTTGATCTACCGGAGGTCAGCCTTGTTGCCATCCTCGATGCGGACAAGGAGG
>JAZNNV010000210.1:0-7408 GCA_045580465.1 Faecousia sp. | reverse complement strand
TCACCCATCTCCTTGGCTCACAGTACGACATGGCTACGATCCGACTTCGCCGCTCCGGATTGGACACAGCCCTCCGCCACACCGCCGACGATGGCAGCGATCTTCTCCGGCACATTCTTGCCGCAGGCGATATAGTCGAGGAAGAACAGGGGCTTTGCGCCGCAGCAGATAATGTCGTTGACGCACATGGCAACCGCATCGATGCCGATGGTGTCGTGCTTATCCATCAAAATCGCCAGCTTGACCTTGGTGCCGCAGCCGTCCGTGCCGGAAACCAGCACCGGCTCTTCCATGCCCGCAACAGGCAGACCGTAGCAGCCGCCAAAGCCGCCCACGTCGTCAAGACAGCCCTCGTTGCGGGTGCGTGCAACATGCTTTTTCATCAGCTCCACCGCTCTGTAGCCGGCAGTGATGTCAACACCCGCAGCCGCATAGCTGGCAGAATGGGAATTTTTATGATCCATATCTGTTAAGCTCCTTCGTCGCTTAATAATTCATAATTCATAATTCATAATTACAAATGCATAACTAAAGTATTGCCTCCGGCAATTTATAATTTGTAATTTGTAATTTGTAACTTATTCCTTGCCGTTCCAGCAGTAAGTGCACAGCTTGCACTGCTCAAGACCGATCGCCTTGACCACACCGTCCACCGTCTGGAAGCCGAGAGAATCGAACTTAAACCTGTCACGGATGGCAGCGCGCATCGCCTTGCCGCGCTCGGTGTTGCCGTCGGCGTACTCGTCGAGGTGCTTCATGCCCTCCTCGCCCTCCAGCTCCATGATGATCCGACGGGAGATCAGATCCATATCGCTGGTGGAGCGGGAGAAATTCAAATATTTGCAGCCATACATGATGGGCGGACACGCCGAGCGCATATGCACGCCCTTTGCGCCGTTTTCATAGAGAAAATCAACCGTCTCCTGCAGCTGCGTACCCCGGACGATGGAGTCATCCACAAACAAAAGATGCTTGTCCTTGATCAGATCATGCACGGGGATCTGCTTCATCTTGGCGACCTTTTTCCGATCCGACTGCTTGGCAGGGGTAAAGCTGCGGGACCACGTGGGGGTGTACTTGATAAATGCCCGGGCAAAGGGCTTGCCGGTGCGGTTTGCATAGCCGATGGCGTGGGGCGTGCCGGAATCGGGAACGCCGCCCACGTAATCGATTTCCATGGTACGTCCCTGCTCCATGTCGCGCTCGGCGATGGCAGCGCCGTTGCGATAGCGCATGGCTTCCACATTGATGCCCTCGTAGGTGGAGGTGGGATAACCGTAATAAGACCACAAAAACGCGCACATCCGCATTTCCGTGCCGGGTGCGACCAGCTGCGTCATGCTGTCGGAGGTCAGCTCCACGATCTCACCGGGACCCAGCTCGCAGACCTTCTCAAAGCCCAGCTTGGTGAAAGCAAATTCTTCAAAAGAGGCGCACCAGCCATCCTCACTTTTGCCGATCTGCACCGGGATGCGACCCAGTCTGTCCCGGGCAGCGATCAGATGCCCCTCATCCGTTAAAATCAGAATGTTGGCAGTACCCTGCACCACCCGCTGCACAAACTTGATGCCCTCCACAAAATTGCTCTGCTGGCTGATCAGCGCCGCCACCAGCTCGGTGGAGTTGACCTTGCCGCCGGTCATCGCGTCAAAATGACCGCCGCTGTAGGTCAGATACTGATCGATCAGCTCATTTGCGTTGTTGATAATGCCCACCGTTGAGATGGCAAAAGTACCCATTTTGCCCCGGATCAGCAACGGCTGGGGATCAGAGTCGCTGATGCAGCCGATGACGGAAGTACCCTGCATCTCATTGAAGATGCGCTCGAACTTTGTGCGAAAGGGCGAATTTTCGATGCTGTGGATCACCCGCTGCAGACCGATCTCCTTGTCCCACGCAGCCATACCGCCCCGGCGTGTGCCGAGATGGGAATGGTAATCCGTTCCGAAAAACACGTCCATCATGCAGTCGCACTTGGATGCAATTCCAAAAAATCCTCCCATGAGGTTTTCTCCTTTAGGTAATTTTTAAGCAAAGAACAGCTCGTTGAGCTTCATCGGATCGATGTACTCGCCATCCTTGTAAACACGCATGTTGCCGGATGCCACCTCGTCGATCAGCATGACCTTGCCGTCGGGTGCATAGCCGAACTCGAACTTGATGTCGTACAGCTCCATGCCCTTTTCAGCCAGATCGTCCGCAACGATCTTGGTGATTCGCTGGGTCATGTCCTTCAGATCCTCATACTGCTCCTCGGTCATCACACCGATGGCGACCAGCGCGTCCTTGGTGATCAGCGGATCGCCCTTCTCGTCGTCCTTGAGGCTGGTCTCCACATAGGAGGGCAGATCGGCGCCGCTCTCGATCAGCGCGCCGTAGCGACGGATGAAGGAGCCGACAGCCTTCCTGCGGCAGATGACCTCCAGACCCTTGCCAAAGACCTTGGCGGGCAGAACCTCCATGGTGGTGCTTGCAAGGTCGGCGGAAACATAGTGGGTCTTGATGCCCGCGGCATTGATCTTCTCAAAGAAATAGATGCTCATGCGCAGATTCACATCGCCAACACCCTCAATGGTCAGACCGACGCTGTTCTCACCGGGATCGAACACACCGTCCTTGCCGGTGCAGTCGTCCTTAAATTTCAGCAGGCAGTTGCCGTTGGGCAGCGCGTAAACATTCTTGGTCTTGCCGGTGTACAGAAGCTTCAGATCTTTCATAGTCAATTACCTCTTTCATAATAATTTTTGTTGTTACTGCAGTGCGGCGTCCTTCGCCAGAACCTTTTCTGCATCAGCCGCGCGCTTGGCGTCCAGCTTGGCTGCAAGGGTCTCGTCAGTCACCGCGAGGATCTCGATTGCAAGCAAAGCGGCATTGACAGCTCCATCTACAGCTACAGTTGCAACAGGGATGCCGGAGGGCATCTGAACCGTAGACAGAAGCGCATCAATGCCGTTTGTGAAGGTTGTGGATTTCATGGGGATGCCGATAACAGGCAGGGTAGTGTTGGCAGCCAGAGCGCCTGCCAAATGTGCCGCCATGCCGGCAGCTGCAATGATGACCCCGAAGCCGTTGTCGCGGGCGTTCAGGGCGAAGTCACGGGCTTGTTCAGGGGTTCTGTGGGCAGAATAGACGTGCATTTCGTAGGGTACGCCGAAGGCATCCAGCTGATCGGCTGCCTTGCGCACGACGGGCAGATCGCTGTCGCTGCCCATGATGATGGCTACTTTCTTCAAGATAAAATTCCTCCCTTTTTGTAAACAAAAAAGGGCGCACTTACCCCGCCTCGAGGAAGTGTGCCCAGACGGTCGGCGTTCACAGCGTCACTCCGAAACCACGTGGTGCTCCACTTGATCCGTCAGGCTTCGGAACGCTTTTGATTACACAAGTATTATAGCATAAAACCACATTTCCCGTCAACTTGTGGAAAAGACAGTTTCCGACGTTTTTTACCCCCCTTTTACTGTGAAACTTGCCAAAACCACCCCGCGTTTCAGAACGTGCATGCAAGGTAACACCCATAGAGCAGCCACAGCAGCACCCCCGCCACGCGGCTGCTTTTCCCCCGCAGGATCAGCGGCAGCACCGCCACCAGCAGCGCCAAGGCGCAGCCCGGCAGATCAATCGTCAAATTTTGCCGGGAAATGGGCAAGATCCCATGGGATGCCATGCTGCAAAGGGGTAAAATCAGCGTCAGGTCGATGATGTTCGCACCGATGATGTTGCCGATGCTTAATGCTGCTTCGCCTTTTTTGACCGCCGCCAAGGTGGTCACCAGCTCCGGCAGTCCCGTCCCCACCGCCAAAAGGGTCACGGCAATGATCCGCTCCGGCACTCCGAAAAAGGCAGCGATACCGCTGCCGCCGGTTACCAAAAAATGCGACCCTCCCACGATCGCCGCCGCGCCCAGCAAAAATTTCCACACCCATTTCCCTGCATCCGACTGTTTTTCCTCTCCCAGCTCCCTTTTCGTCTGATGTACGTTGTAGCCCAAAAAGCTGATGCAAATCGCCCCCAGCGACACCGCCCCCCACCACGAGAGCGCACCGCTCAAGCACGCGCCCCACAGCGCGCCGATTGCGCCCAACAGAAGCAGACACGGAAGCTTCAATCCTTTTCCCACTTCCACGCCTGGCAGCAGCACCATGCCGGATGCCAGCACCATCGCCGTGTTCGCCGTCACCGATCCCAAGGCATTGCCGATCGCCATCTCCACCTTCCCCCGGGATGCCGCCAGCACCGATACCAGAATTTCCGGCAGCGTGGTCGCCAAACTCACCACCGTCGCACCCACAAGGAAGGACGGCAGCCCCAGTCCCCGCGCCAAGCCCCCTGCCGCTTCCACGAACGCATCGCCGCCTTTGACCACCAAAAGGATCCCCAGCGCCAGCAAACCCACGCTTCCCAACAACTCCACCTGCATCGCTCCTTCCCTTTTCTCACAACCTGTCCCTATAAAATATGCCGCCGCAATTGATTCTTGCGGAAAAATCGTTTATAATAATCATCAAATAACGAAAGGAGACTTCCCATGAAGGCAGACTGTCATATCCATATGCTGCTCAGCGGCGGCTACTGGAAGGCGGCGATCGACCGCCACCGAGAAAAGCCGGATCTTGCTTCCATCCGGGAAGTCCTCGAAAGCTACCGCGCCCGTGGCTACACCTACCTGCGGGACGGCGGCGACCGCTGGGGCGCAGGCGCAGCCGCACGTGACCTTGCGCCGGAATACGGCATCACCTACCGCACACCCCTTGCTCCTCTGTGCAAAAAGGGTCACTACGGCGCTTTCATCGGCACGACCTATGAAAATTTCCGGGAATACGCCGACCTTGTGAAAAAAGCACGCATTGACAATGCCGATTTTATCAAAATCATGATCTCCGGGCTCATGGACTTCGACCATGCGGGCATCCTCACCGAAGAGGGTCTTCCCGCCGACGAGATCCGGGAGCTTGTCCACATCGCCCACGAGGAGGGCTTTTCCGTCATGGCACATTGCAACGGCGCGCGCACCATGGAAGCCGCCGCTGTAGCCTGTGTAGACTCCATCGAACACGGCGCTTACGCAGACGAAGCCGCCCTCGCCGCCATGGCAGAAAACGGCACGATCTGGGTGCCTACCCTCTCGACGGTAGCAAATCTTCAGGGCAACGGTCGCTTTAACGAGGAAGCCGTTTGCGCCATCTACGAAACCGCCGCGGGAAACATCCAACGCTTCGCCGCCTTGGGCGGACTTCTCGCCGTCGGCTCCGATGCCGGCGCGTGGGCAGTCCCTCACGATGCCGACAGCGAAAAAGCGCTGCTGCGCGAATTGCTGGGCAAGCCTGCCGAGGAAATCCTTTCCCGCGGAAACCGCGCCATCATCCAAAAATTCTGATCAGGAGAACGCCATGCGCATCTTATTCGACAGCAAACAACTGCAATACAAATCCCCCTTCGGAACGCTTGTTCCCGGGCAGCCTTGCACGCTGAATATCCACATTCCCGCCGCCGTCCGCACCACCAAGGTGGAGTGTCTGTTCCAAAACGAAAACGGCAGCCCTTACAAGACCTTCCTCCTGCCGGAGCGGCAGCAAAAGGGCGCATATGAAATTTGGAGCGTCAGCTTCGCCCTCGAGGACACGGGTCTTTACTTCTACTACTTCTATATCACCACCGAAACCGGCGGCTTCCGTCTTTATAAGTACGGCGACGACACCAATATGGAAGCCGGCGATCTCTGGCAATTAAGCTGCGTTCCAGCAGATTTCCACACCCCCGACTGGTCCAAGGGCGCAACCATCTACCAGATCTTCCCCGACCGCTTCCATCGGTCAGGCACTTGCGACCTGACGGGCAAGCTCACCCCCTACACCATCCACGAAAGCTGGGACGAGGAGATCACATGGCAGCCCAACGAAAAAGGCGAGATCCTGAACAACGACTTTTTCGGCGGCAACTTCCGTGGCATCACCGAGAAAATGGACCACCTCGCCTCTCTTGGTGTCACAATGCTCTACCTGAATCCCATCGGCAAGAGCTTCTCCAACCACCGCTACGACACCGGCGACTACAAAACGCCCGACCCCATGCTGGGTACGATGGAGGACTTCCGCGCCCTTTGCGATGCCGCCCATGAGCGGGGCATCCGGGTGATTTTGGACGGCGTGTACTCCCACACCGGCTCAAACAGCCTTTATTTCGACAAAAACCGCAGCTTTGGCGGCTTTGGCGCTTACTGCACCAAGGATTCCCCCTACTACAGCTGGTATCAGTTCCACAGCTGGCCCGATTCCTACAAAGCATGGTGGGATTTTGACACTCTGCCCACCGTCAACAAGCTGGATCCCGCCTTCCTCTCCTATATCATCACCGGGGAGGATTCCGTTGTCGCCCATTGGCTGAGCGCCGGCTGTGACGGCTTCCGGCTGGACGTTGCCGACGAGCTGCCCAATGAATTTTTGTGCGCGATCAAAAAACGCATCCGTGCGCTCCGCCCCGATGCCCTGCTGATGGGCGAGGTCTGGGAGGATGCATCCAATAAGATCTCCTACGGAAGACGCTGCCGCTACTTTGTGGACGGCGAGCTGGACAGCGTCATGAATTACCCCTACCGCACGGCGATCCTAAACCTCCTGCGCGGTCACGATGACGGCAGAGCCTTCAAAAACGCCATCCTGACCATCTGCGAAAACTACCCGCCGGAGGTGGTCCTGAGCAACATGAACCTGCTGGGCACCCACGACAGCGCCCGTATTCTCACCGCCCTTGTGGACGATTTTGAAGGTCCCCGGGAAGAAAGAGCCCGGCGGCGGCTCTCCCCTCAACAGCGCGCCGAAGCCACGGAAAAGCTGCTTGTGGCATCCTTTCTTCAGTTTATGCTCCCCGGCTCGCCCAGCATTTACTATGCCGACGAAGCGGGCATGGAGGGTCACGACGACCCCTTCAACCGCCGCACCTACCCATGGGGTCACGAAAATGCCACCTTGCTTTCCCACTACCGCCGGCTGGGCAAGCTCCGCAAGGAGCAGACAGCCCTGCGCCTTGGCGACATCCAATTCCTCCACGCGCAGGACGGCAGGCTCTGCTTCCGCCGCAGCTATGATGGCAGGCAGCTTCTGTGTTATGTAAACCTCTCCCATGAAAATTGGGATATTTCTGCCGGCACGCCCCTTTTCGGACGGAACGCACAGCCCACCGCGCCCACATGGCTGTCCCTCGCGCCCATGGGCTTCTGCCTGACGGAGGAATGATATGGAAAAAGAGCTTTTCTTGTCCGGCTACTGCCGCTGCATCGACAACAGCCGCATGGTCTGTGTGGTCATGGAAGACCGCGAAATAATCGAAGTGGATTGCAACATGGGCGCTTGTCCCTACGAGGGAGAATGCACCATCGCGCAACACGCAAGAGAACAGACAGTATAAAAGA
>JAZNNV010000209.1:0-7126 GCA_045580465.1 Faecousia sp. | reverse complement strand
CTTGAACTTCCCGGAGCCGTCGGTGAAAACGATCTTACAATCATCTGCCATGACGTCGCCGTACTTATCATAGACATACAGACCAACGATGCTGCGCAGACCTTCCTCCATATCCTTGATCATGATCTTCAGATTGTAGGTCTTGCCGGGGGTAACTGCAATACGGCCGCTGTGCAGCGCCGCGCTGCCGCCCTCGGGCTTCTTCAGCTCATAGACATACTTACCGTTGGGTGCGTCCTTCGCCTGCACCAGCTTACCTACGCTGGTACCGGCAGTCCACCAAACCTTGGGGTTGCCGTTGCTGTCCATCTCCTCAAAGGAGTTGTTCAGCTTGTCAGGTGCGTAGTAAGGCAGACCCACAGCAGGATTGATGCTATCGGCATTGCCGGTGTACTTCTCGATCTTGACATCGTCTACCAGATAGGTAACGGTCGCGCCGGAATAGTTGCCGAATTCCACCTTGACGGTGTCAGCATCTTCCGGAACCTCCTGAATGAGCGTCAAAGCGGTCCATTCAGACTTGGTTGCGATCGCGCCGCTGTAGGACTTGTTTGCATCGGGAACGATATCGCCGTCCTTGTTGTAGAAGATCATCGAAATGTAGCCGCTGGCGTCGCCGGAGATGCGCTTGGACATCACCGACAGCTTGATCGCCTTGATGCCTGCAACTTCCAGCGTCTGGTTCTGGTAGTTGAGCGCCTTGTTCGTCAAATCGGAAACTGCGGTGATCTGAAGTGCCTTGCTGCCGGAATAAGCGCCCTGAGTCACGATCTCCATCGTTCCGCCGCCGGCAGAGCCGCCGGTCCAGCCCTTCAGGTCACTCTCAAAGCCGCCGTTGAGCAGCTTGGGCGTATAGACGGGCAGGGTATCGGAATCGGAAGCATCCGGGTCAAGGGTGGAAAGCTCTGCGCTTTCGGTGACCGTCAGCTCATCGATGCCGTAAGCGCCTTCCTTGGTCGTCAGACCGAAGGCAAAATATGCCTTGACCGCGCCTGCGGGGGCAACCGCCACGAAGGACTCCTTTGTCCACTCGGCAAAGGTCTTGCCCACGATGCGCTCTTTGGCGCCCACCTCTCTGCCGCTGGCATTGAGAAAAATCAGCTCCACATAGCCGGTGAACTGAGAGTTGTTCAAATTCTTGATTGCCATGAACTCGACTGTGTAGTCGTGGCCTGCCTTGACATCAAACTCAGAACTCTCCGCCCACAGACCGTCTGCAGACTGGAAGTGCAGCGCAAAGCCGGAATAGGCGCTGCCGCCGGGGAAGCAGCCCACCAGACCAGCATTGGCGGTATCATTGTCCAGCCATCCTGCAGGTCCTGCCTGCGGAAGACCGTTGGTGTGGTTGTCAAAGGATTCGATATAGACAACCTTTCCCTCCTGTGCGGATTTTTCAGTTGTCGCATTGACCTGCAGCGCACCGCCGTTCAGACCTGCAGGCACGAAGCCCACGATCATAGCAAGGCACAGCACAAGCGCTAATACGCGACAAAACACTCTGCTTTTCTTCATAGCATTCACCTCTTTGTGAATTTCCGCAGCATATAAGCTTTGGATGATACCATTTTATAATACCTTAAAATATTTGTCGTTACATTATCGTCCCAAATTTTTGCACAATCGTCCATTGCGGTATTTTTCTGTTATTTGCACAAAATGCAAGTCATTTGTTTGTGCATGATGTATAACAAAAACAAATCTATCGTGTATTTCAGTCCGTGGGCAAATGTCCATTGTTGCAAAACAAAGAGCAACTGCATCGGTAATGACATTGCATGCCGCAGCACGCTCCTTTCTATTTGCAGGAAACCCATATCATTTGCACATTTATTTTTTGTTTTGTAGAATATGTGATGATTTGCCCGTCTGCATTGACACTGTTTTGAACAGTATATATAATGAACCTATCCCATCTCAGTCATGATTGGAGGTGCCTTATGGATCTGCGTACCATTTGGGTCAGCGACCACGCCACGCCTTATATCGAACCCCACGCACACAATTACTACCAAATGATCTACTGTCAGAAGGGCAGCGGAACCATTCTGGTGGATGACACCATCTACGATGCTGTGCCGGGTCATATGTATCTGGTCCCGCCGATGGTGATGCACGAGATCACGCCTCAGGAGTCCCTTCGTCTGGCAGAGGTAAAATTCGTGGTGCGCCGTGATGATCTGGACAGCTGCTTAAAGCAGCTGCCCGCCGAATTTGAGATCGATGAAAGCACCACCCTCCGCCTGACCATGAAGGATCTGATCCGTGAGGGTCTCGCGGACTCCATCTACAGCTACGAGGCGACCAACGCCGCCCTCTATCTGTTTTTGATCCGTCTGTTGCGCAAGGCAGGTATTCAGGCATCCCACAAGCCGTGGCGCAGCTTCTATTTCGACACGCCCCAGCGCCGCACTAACGGCGAGGACGCTGAGCGTGATGCGGAGTTTGCCATGCTGCTGCATTATATCGAGCATAATTTGTCCGATCACATCACCCTCAATTCCCTTGCCGCCCGTGTCCACTTCGATAAATCCTATCTGACAGCCCGGTTCAAGGATTCGCTGGGGGCATCTCCTATGCGCTATGTAAGCCACCTGCGTATGGAGCGCGCCAAATCGTTGCTTGCCACCACGGATGACAGCATCACGCAAATTGCCAAAGCGGTTGGCTTTTCCAGTATCCACTATTTCAGCCGCTATTTCAAAGAAAAAGAGGGCGTCACGCCCATTGAATACCGCCAGCAGCGGCAAAGCTCGGTAAAACCACCGAACTATTAACAAGGAGGAAAACACAATGTTGAAATTTGGAGCAATTACCATTGACACCTCTCACCCCATGGCATTTGCAGAACATCTTGCCGCAGGTGACCGCGCCCGCTACACCGCCATTTTCAACGATGGCTTCCGGGGTGATGACGAAGTGGAATCCTTCGCCAAATTCCATGGTTTGACCATTTGCAAGACCGTTGAGGAGCTGGCTGACCTTGTAGATATCGGCATGGTCCACGCCTGCAACTGGGACAAGCATCTCGGCTACATTGATGCCTTTGCCAAGCAGGGCAAGCCCGTCTTCATCGACAAGCCTTTGGTCGGCAATCTTGCCGACTGCGCCAAGCTGCAGGCACTGGTCGACTCCGGCGTCAAGGTTCTCGGTACCAGTGCCCTGCGCTACTGCTACGAGGTGGATCAGGTGCGCAGCAAGGTTGCTGAAAACAATGCAACCATCCTGCACATCAACCTCACCGTGGGTGTGGACGAATTTAACTATGCCATCCACGCCTATGAATTCCTCTGCGCACTTTTGGATTCCAAGCCCGTCAGCGGTCGTTACATCGGCACCAGCACCGCAGGTCCGAAACCCTGCGACAACTATTTCCTCCGCTTTGAAAACGGCGCCACCGCCATCATCAGCGGCATTCTCGGCAAATACACCGGCTTCCACACCGCTGTGCTGACGGACATTCCTGCCGCTGACTGCTGCTTCACCGTGGACACCTCCAAGCTGTATGAGGCCATGCTGCACGAGGTTTGCAACGAGTTGGAGGGCAAGGAAAACAAGCTCGCTCCCATGGCGCAGCTGCTGATCCCCATTCGTGCTGCCCTCGCCTGCAAGGCATCCAAGCTTGCCGGCGGCAAGGAGATCACGTTGGATGACCCCTGCCTTGCCGACATTTCCTTCGACGGTTACGAATTCGAAGCCACCTATGGCGCCAACTCTCCCAAATCCTATCTTGATCTATGAGAAAAGAAATTACCATCGTTCAGGCTGCCTGCGCCTACGAGCCTGAACGATTCAAAACCGCCTTTGGCTTCAAGGGCAACAAGCTGACCGGCGTGTGGCAGATCGCCGTCGGACTGTGGGACGGCACGGATGTAGGCATCGGTCTGGGTATTGAAAGCGTTCTGTGGTCGGACAGCGCCGTCTTCGCCGCCTTTGGCGAGGACAAGAGCAACGCGCTGATGTATCAGGTCACACAGCACGCCGCCCGGTTGGTGCAGGGAACGACCTTCACTGCGCCTTCCGAATTGCTCGATTACGTTTTTGATGACTGCTACCGCTATGCCGTGGAGATCACCGGCATGGAGGTAACGGAGACCTTCGTCCTGAATGCCCTTGTTCCCTTTGACATGGCAGCATGGCAGCTTTGGGCGCGGAAGACCGGCTCTGACCGTTTCGATGACATCTTTGCCGGCACAGAGCATTGTGAACAGCTAGCCAACATCCCGCTGATCACCTACGGCGTCCCCGTGGAAACCGTGGTGCAGATGGCAAAGGACGGCACCTGTCTTTTCAAAATCAAGCTGGGCTGCGACCCGGATGGAGACGGCGACCTGCAAAAAATGCTTCTCTGGGACCAAAAGCGGGCGCTGCAGATCCATCAGGCACTGCGCGACATCCCCACCCCCTACACCGAAAGCGGTCATATTCTCTATTATTTTGACGCCAACGGTCGTTATGACACCAAGGAGCGCCTCGGTGCGCTGACCGACTTTTTGAAGGCAGAGGGCATCGCGGAGCGTACCGTTCTCTTTGAAGAGCCTTTTGCGCCGGACAATGAGATTTTTGTCGGTGATATGGGCATCCCCTTCGCCGCGGACGAGAGCGCCCACAGCCTGCGCGACGTAAAGCGGCGGATTGAATTAGGCTACAAGGCGCTGACCCTGAAGCCCATCGCAAAAACCATCACCGTCACCAAGCGTATGGCAGAAGCAGCCTATGCCGCAAACGTGGATTGCTTCTGCGCTGACCTGACGGTCAATCCCCTGATGGTGGAGTGGAACAAGAACTTCGCCGCGCGGCTGAAGCGGCTACCCGGCATGAAGATCGGCATCGTTGAATCCAACGGCGCACAGAACTATGTCCGCTGGGAGCAGATGAAGGGCTATGTCCCCAGAGCCGGCACTCAGAGCGACGGCTCGATCTACACCCTCGACGAAGCATTCTACCGCAATGCAGGCGGTCTTTATGAAACCCCGGCGCACTATCTGCAGCTGATCCGGGATCAAAATCCCCATTTTATGAGGTGAAAACATGTTGAATTTTGCAATCTACGGCTGCGGAGTCATCTCCAAGACTCACGCCGCCGCACTGCAGGACATTGAGGGCGCTCAGCTGGTCGCCTGCGCGGATTTCAATCCGGCAGTGGCGGAGACCTTCGCCCATGCCAACTGCATTCGGATGCTCCCCGACTGGAAGGCGCTGCTGGAAAGTCCGGACATCGATGCTGTGTGCATCTGCACCCCCAGCGGCACCCACGCGCCCCTTGCCATTGAAGCCCTGAACGCAGGCAAGCACGTGGTGCTGGAAAAGCCCATGGCGCTCAGCACCGCCCAATGCGATGCGATCATCGAAACCGTTCAGCGCACGGGTCGCAAGATCACCGTGATTTCCCAGCTGCGCACCTCGCCGGACATCATCCGCGCCAAGGCGCTGCTGGAAGAGGGTGCTCTCGGCAAGGTCATCATGACCCAGCTGCACATGTGCTACTACCGCCCCGACACCTACTATCAGGGTTCGTGGCGCGGCACCAAGGAAATGGACGGCGGCGGCGCGCTGATGAATCAGGGCATCCACGGCGTAGACCTGCTGCGCTACCTGATGGGTCCCGTAAAGCAGCTGAAGAGCGTTGTCCGCACCCTGCTGCACGACATTGAGGTAGAAGACGCGGCGGTTGCCGCGCTGGAATTTGAGTGCGGCGCCATCGGCGTCATTACCGCCAGCACCGCCACCCATCCGGGCTACGACCGGGAGATCAAGATCTACGGCACCCGGGGCGGCATGGAGTTCAAGGAGGACAAGATGGTCCGCCTTGTGCTGGACGGCGTAGAGCAGCCCTGCGGGGAGTTTGTTTCCGCAGGCGCGGCAAACTCCAATCTTTTGCTCGACTATCGTGGACATGCCCGGCAGCTGGATGCCTTTGTGCGTGCCATCGGTGGCGAAAATACCCGTTATTCGGATCATTTTGACGGTAAACAAGCGGTAGAGCTGATCGAAACCATCTACCGGGAAACAATTTAAGGGGGAAACCACTATGAAAACAGCAATCATTTTCAAAAAGTCCGACATACCCGGTCTGTTTGCTGAAAAGTCGCTGAAGCGCCTTGAAGCACTGGGTGAGCTTGCCATTCACGACAGCGACGATCTTTCTGACGAAGCTGTCAAAAAGACCATCGCCGGAGCCGACGTTGCCATCACCTCTTGGGGCAACACAACCTTAAACGAAGACA
This sequence comes from Faecousia sp., assembly GCA_045580465.1. Classification (GTDB taxonomy): domain Bacteria; phylum Bacillota; class Clostridia; order Oscillospirales; family Oscillospiraceae; genus Faecousia. The sequence continues at coordinate 902 of JAZNNV010000209.1, read as the reverse complement.
TCCTGAGCGTCTGCCCGAACCTGAAGTTCGTCATGCACGCAGGCGGCACGGTCAAGCCCATCGTCAGCGATGCCATGTGGCAGCGGGGCATCCGCGTGGCGGCATCCACCAAGCCGCTGGGCATTGGTGTTGCAGAATGCGCTCTTGGCTTTGCCATCTCCGCTTCCAAGAATTTCTACAACGTCAACGAAGACATCCACAACGGCGGCTGGAATGAGCGCCGCAGCAGCTGCATGGAGCTGTACGACATCACCGTCGGTGTCATCAGCGCAGGCTTCGTAGGTCGCCACTTCATCAAGCTGATGAACAATTTTGATGTGGAGATCCTTGTCTACGATCCCTACCTGACCGACGAAAAGGCTGCCGCCATAGGTGCCAAGAAGGCAGAGCTGAAGGACCTGCTGGAGCGCTCCGACATCGTCTCCATCCATGCTCCCTCCATCCCCGCCACCAACAATATGTTCAACGCGGAGACCCTGAAGTGGATGAAGAAGGACGCAGTCCTGATCAACACCGCCCGCGGCTCTATCATTGACGAGCAGGCACTGTATGAACACATGGCTGCCGGCAACCTGAAGTATGCCTGCCTGGACGTGTTCAATCCCGAACCCCCGCTGGCAGACAACCCCCTGAGAACCCTCAAGAATGTCATCCTGACCCCCCATCTGGCAGGTCTCGCAACCAACGGTCTGCGCCGCATCGGTGCGCATTCTGTTGAGGAGATCGAACGCTTCCTGAACGGCGAACCGCTGCACTGCGAGGTTCGGGAAGAAATGCTCGCTACCATGGCGTAAGCTTTTACATACGCCTCTCTCCTGCAAAAGCCGGGCGCATCCGTTTGGATGCGCCCGGTCACTATATTTTCTCTTTTTTCGCCAAAATATGTAGGGCGGGTGCTTGCT
>JAZNNV010000208.1:0-3718 GCA_045580465.1 Faecousia sp. | reverse complement strand
GGGGGGCGGGGGTTCCACACCCCCCCACCCCCCCAAAAAAAACCCCCCCCGGGGGGTGTTTTTTTTTGGCGGAAATGAGAGGAGGGATTTGAACCGATCTAAATGCAACAGTCCGGGGGACTGTTGCTTGCCGTCGGCTGGACGGCGGCAACACCGAAATTAAATCAAATCCCTCCATCTGTGCCATTCATTGGAATTCTATAATTTAGTTGCAGAAATCTATTTTCTATGATACCATTTTATCAGAAACCGAAATGGAGAATCCCTATGAAAAAAATCGTCTATATCGAAGTCGAAACACTCGATCCGACTTTTAATCTTGCGTTGGAGGAGTATGTTTTTGAACATATGCCCCGGGAAAATGAATACTTTCTGACGTGGCGCAACGACAATGCTATCATCATCGGCAGGCATCAGAACACCGCAGCGGAGATCAATGAGGAAATTGTCCGTGAGAGGGGGATCCGGGTCGTGCGTCGCCTTTCCGGCGGCGGTGCAGTATACCATGATCTGGGAAACCTGAATTTTACATTCATCGTGGATGCCGAGCCGGGGCAGAAGGTGGATCTGCGGCGCTTTTGCCAGCCGATTGCCGATACCCTTTGCGCCCTCGGCGCAAATGCAACAGTGGACGGCAGAAACGACATCCTGATCGATGGGAAAAAGATCTCCGGCAACGCGCAATATGTGCGGCAGGGGAGAGTGATGCACCACGGCACGATCCTTTTTGATTCCGACATGTCTGTTCTTGGCCCGGCACTCAAGCCTGATCCCACCAAGCTGCAGAACAAGGGCGTCAAGTCTGTCCGCAGCCGTGTCACGAACGTCCGTCCGTGTCTGCGGGAGGATATGACCATCGAGCAGTTCCGCACTGCACTGACAAGCTCGCTGTTTCGCGATGACGATTTCGTGCGCTATGAGCTGACGGATACCGACATTGGCGCTATCACTGAGATCCAGAAACAGCGTTACGCTCTGCATGAGTGGAATTACGGCTTCTGCGAAGCTGCGCAGATCACCCGCAAGCGCAGATTTGAAGGCTGCGGCAGCGTGGAGGCTCATATTTCCACGGAAAACGCCAAAATCACCTCTTTGCGCTTCCACGGCGACTATTTTTCCACCCTGCCGACGGAAGAGCTTGCCGAAAAACTGATCGGAAAACCACTGACAACAGATGCGCTCCTGACGGCGCTTGAGGGTGTTGAGGTGTCCGATTATATCACCGGGCTTTTGAGCGTTGATCTGGTTTCGTTGCTTGTAGATTGAAGCGGCTGTTTTTTGTGTGAAATTGGTGTTGACAAAATGTTATAATGGCGTTATAATCCTGTTACAAACTACTTAAATATAACATTTTGAGGTTAGCTATGAACAGCATTCGCCAAAAAAGTATTTGCGATTATATTGAATCACGGCAGATCGTGACGATCAAAGAGCTGCAGGGACTGTTCCCGGATGTGTCCCTGATGACCATACACAGAGACTTGGATGCGTTGGCACAATCCGGCGCGATCGTGAAGATCCGCGGCGGCGCCCGTTCGGTGCGTCACTCCGGCGATCCCGGTTTTGAGGAGCGTTTGCAGGAGAACAACGCGGGCAAGCTGGCGATGGCTTACAAGGCTTTGACGCTCATCCAACCGGGCAGCACAGTCTTTCTCGATGCCAGTACCACCAATCTGGTTCTTGCCAGAGTGATGCCGGACATCAAGCTGAATGTGTTCACCACCGGACCGAACATCGCTCTTGAGCTTTGCCGTCTGCAGAACACCAACATCACCCTTTGCTGCGGCAATCTGAATCGGAAAACCATGTCGCTTTCTGGTCAAAACACCTTGGAAATGCTTGACAAAATCAACATCGACCTTGCATTTGTGGGTGTTTCCGGCTGCACTGCGGAAGCGGGTTTCACCTGCGGCACGGAAGGGGACATGAGCGTTAAGACCATGGTTCTGCGCAAAGCAAGAACCCGGGTGCTGATGTGCGACAAGGCAAAGTTCAGCCGCCTGATGCCCTATACCTTCGCCCGCTTCTCGGACATTGATTATTTCATCTCCGATGATGCCGTTCCCGAGGCTGTGCAGGAGGCGCTTCTGGCAGGAAATGCAAAGCTTCTGTAAGCAGCATCCTGTTGAGTTGATAAAGACAAATGTCCGCACCCCGCGGAGTGTTAAATGCCGAATTTATGGACAACGGAGAAAAAGTTCTCCGTTGTCCATCTTTTTGGGCAAAAACAGAAATTTACTATTGACTGCGATGTTATAAAATGTTATAAATAACATAAAGTAACATTTACTTAAGGAGGAAACTATATCATGGCAAACGCAGTAATTATGCCCAAGGCGGGCATTACCGTGGAAAGCTGCATCATCGGTGAATGGGTCAAGAAGGTTGGCGATCAGGTCAAGATCGGCGATGTTCTTTTTACCTACGAAACCGACAAGGCAAGCTTCGAGTGTGAGTCCACAGCCGAAGGCGAGCTGCTGGACATTTTCTTTGAAGAGGGCGATGAAGTACCCTGCCTGGTGAACGTTTGTGCAATCGGCGTCAAGGGCGAGGATTGCTCCGCACTCAGAGGCGGTAGCGCATCCGATGCTCCCGCCGAAGCACCTGCTGCCCCCGCTGCAGCACCCGCCGCTGCTCCCGCTGCCGCTGCATGCGCAACCAAGGCACGTGGCGTCCTGATGCCCAAGGCAGGCATCACTGTTGAGAGCTGCATCATCGGTGAGTGGCTGAAGAAGGTCGGCGATCAGGTCAAGGTCGGCGATATTCTCTTTACTTACGAAACTGACAAGGCTTCCTTCGAGTGCGAGTCCACCGAAGAAGGCGAGCTGCTGGCGATCTTCTATGAAGAAGGCGACGAAGTTCCTTGCCTTGAGAATGTCTGCGCTGTCGGTCCTCACGGCGAACCCACCGATTGCCTGAAGGGCATTGGCGGTACTCCCGCTGCTGCTGAAGCTGCTCCCGCTGCCGAAGCTGCACCCGCTGCCGCTGCTGTTGCCGGCGGTGTTGAGACTGTGATCATGCCCAAGGCTGGCATCACTGTGGAAAGCTGCATCATCGGCGAATGGCTGAAGAAGGTTGGCGATCAGGTCAAGATCGGCGATATCCTCTTCACCTACGAAACCGACAAGGCTTCCTTCGAGTGCGAGTCCACTGCCGAAGGCGAGCTGCTGGAGATCCTCTATCAGGCAGGCGACGAAGTTCCCTGCCTGGAGGCTGTCTGCAAGGTCGGCGTTGCCGGCGCAGCTGCCGCTCCCGCTGCTTCCAACGCACCTGTTTCTCCCAGAGCGAAGAAGCTGGCTGCTTCTGCCGGCGTGGATGCCTCTCTGGCAACCGGCACCGGCCCCAACGGCCGCATCATCGAGCGCGATGTGCGTGAGCTGATGGCCAATCCTCCTGTTGCTGCCGCTGCACCTGCAGCCGCTGCTCCCGCTCCCGTCGCTGCTGCTCCTGCCGCACCTGCTGCCGCACCCGTTGCCGCCGCACCTGAGGCAGAGGCTGAATACAAGGATGTCAAGTTCAGCGGCATTCGCCGTGCGTTCAGCAAGGCCATGACCACATCCCTGCACACCATGGCGCAGCTGACCCACAACACTTCTTTCGATGCAACTGCGATCCTCAATTACCGCAAGGCTCTCAAGGCTGCAGGCGGCGATTACGCAGGCATCACGCTGGGCGACATCATTTTGTATGCTGTTTCCCGTACCCTGCTGAACCACCC
>JAZNNV010000207.1:0-3179 GCA_045580465.1 Faecousia sp. | reverse complement strand
TTTATCAGTCCCTTGTGGCGGTGGAGCCTTTTACCCTGGTGGTGACGATACTGAACCTGTTTTTGCAGTTATTTCTCATCAAGAAATTTCTGCTGGATAAGGTCATGGCGGTGCTGGAGCAGCGCAGGCAGCAAGCCGATGCCCGGATCGCGGATGCGGAAACGGCAAAGCAGGAAGCCCTCGCCATGCGGCAGGAATATGAGCATAGCCTGCAAAATGCCAAGCAGGAGGCAGGGCAGATCCTCCGGGATGCCCAGCGCAACGCTACCCTGCGCAGTGAGGAGATCCTCCATGATGCCCAGTCCCAGGCAAGCCAGCTGAAGCAGAAAGCGGCGGCGGATATTGCCCAGGAAAAGAAGAAAGCACTGAACGATGCCAAAAATGAGATCTCTCAGATCGCCATGACCATTGCCGGAAAGGTAGTGGGCAGAAGCATCACTGAGGAGGATCAGTCACGGCTCGTGGAGCAGTTTATTGACGAATTGGGTGAAAACGGATGACACAGATCGCGTTCATGTATGCCCAGGCACTGTATGACCTTGCGCAGCAGGAGCAGCTGACGGAGCAGGTCTATTCCCAGCTGCGGACACTGGAGCAGGGGATCGCTGCCGAGTCGCAATTTCTGCGTTTTTTGTCGGCACCCAATGTAAGCAAGCAGGAGCGGTGCAGCGTTCTGGATCAGTCTTTCCGGGACAAGGTGCATCCGTATGTGCTGAACTTTTTTAAGCTGCTGACGGAAAAGGGCTATGCCCGGCATTTTCCCGAGTGCTGCAAGGCTTATGCGCGGATTTACAATGAGGCACACGGCATTTTGCCGGTGACTGCGGTGACGGCTGTGGAGTTGACCCGGGAGCAAAGCCTGCGCCTGGAGAAAAAACTGCAGGAGCTGACCGGAAAGCAGATCCTGCTGAAAAACCGCCTGGATCCTGGGTGCCTGGGCGGGATCCGTCTGATCTATGACGGCAAGCAGATCGATGGCACTGTGCGCAGCCGCCTGACTGCGGTGGGCAAGCTGCTGAAAAATACCGTACTTTGAAAGTAGGGAAACTATGGAATTAAGACCCGAAGAGATCACGAAGATCATTCGTGAGCAAATAAAAAATTATGAAGCAAGGCTGGAAGCCAGTGAAACAGGAATCGTGATCCTGGTAGGTGACGGCATTGCCAAGGTGTCCGGACTGGATCAGTGCATGGCAGGTGAGCTGGTGGAATTCCCCAACGGCTCCTACGGCATGGCGCAGAATCTGGAGGAAGAAACCGTTTCCGTTGTCATTCTGGGCACGGATGCCGGCATTAAAGAGGGAGACACTGTCAAGCGCACCGGGCGGGTGGTGTCCGTCCCTGTGGGTGAGGCACTCATTGGCAGAGTTGTCAATGCGCTGGGTGAGCCCATCGACGGAAAAGGTCCCATTGCCCAGTCGGCATTCCGTCCCGTGGAAATGCCCGCCCCCGGTATCATCGACCGGGAGCCGGTGAACCAGCCCTTGCAGACAGGAATCAAGGCGATCGACTCCATGATCCCCATTGGCAAGGGTCAGCGTGAGCTGATCATCGGTGACCGCCAGACCGGTAAGACCACCATTGCCACCGATACCATCCTGAACCAGAAGGGCAAGGATGTGATCTGTATTTATGTTGCCATCGGACAGAAGCGCTCCACCGTGGCAGGCATTGTGAATTCTCTTACTGCCGGCGGTGCGATGGATTACACCATCATTGTTTCCGCAACGGCATCGGAGCTGGCACCCATGCAGTATATCGCCCCCTATACCGGCTGTACCATGGGCGAGTACTTTATGCACCAGGGTAAGGATGTGCTGGTGATTTATGACGATCTGAGCAAGCACGCGGTGGCGTACCGTGCCATCTCCTTGCTGATCCGCCGTCCTCCGGGACGGGAAGCCTACCCCGGTGACGTGTTCTACCTGCACAGCCGCCTTCTGGAGCGGGCAGCCCATCTTTCCCAGAAGCTGGGCGGCGGCAGTTTGACGGCACTTCCCATTATCGAGACCCAGGCAGGTGACGTTTCTGCCTACATTCCCACCAATGTGATCTCCATTACCGACGGACAGATCTTTTTGGAAACGGAGCTTTTCAATGCCGGCATTATGCCTGCCGTGAACCCGGGCATTTCCGTGTCCCGAGTGGGCGGTGCGGCGCAGATCAAAGCAATGAAGAAGGTTTCCGGCTCGCTGAAGCTGCTGTATTCCCAGTACCGGGAGCTGCAGAGCTTTGCCCAGTTCGGTTCTGACCTGGATGCCGATACCAAGGCGCGTCTTGCCTTGGGTGAGAGGATCGTCCAGGTGCTGAAGCAGAAGAATAACGCGCCTGTTGAGGTGGCACACCAGGTGTGCATCCTCTTTGCCGTCACCAACGGGTACCTCAAGGATGTTCCTGTAGAGAAGATCCCGGAGTTTGAACAGCAGCTGTACCAGCACATGGAAGACCATGCCTATGATGTTTTGACGGCGATCCGTACCACCGGAAAGCTGGAAGCCGAAACCCAGACGGCGCTGGAAGCAGCCATCAAAGAATTTTTGGAGAAATTTTTGAAAGCGAACTAAGGTAGGAGGGGGACCAATGGCAGGCGTATCCACAAAGGAGATCAAGACCCGGATCCGAAGTATGGAATCCACCAAGCAGATCACCAAGGCAATGGAAATGGTGGCAGCCTCCAAGCTTCGTAAGGCACAGAACCAGGTGCTGGGCTCCCGTCCCTATTTTGAGATCCTGTATGCCACCATCCACGATATTGCGGATGCGGAAAACGATGTTTCCTCCGTGTATTTGAAGCCTACCTCCGGAGCGCGTCCGCTGTACGTGGTGATCGCCGGTGACCGGGGCTTGGCAGGCGGCTATAACAGCAATGTCTGTAAGCTGGTGCTGCAGGAGCTGCAGGACAAGGAAGGCACGATCCTTCCCATCGGCAAAAAGGCTGTGGAGTTTTTCCGGAGCCGAAAGCTGCCTGTTTTGCAGTGGGATCACCCGGATGCGGCGGCTGTAAGCATCGGTGACTGCTTCTCTTTGGCAAAACGGCTGTGCGGACTGTTCCGCAGTGGAGAATATGACCGGCTGGTCGTCGCCTATACGAACTTTGTGTCGGTGCTGTCTCAGACGGCAGGAACGCTGCAAATGCTGCCGCTTCCCCGGCATGAGATACGGCGGGAGGAAGTCGGAGG
>JAZNNV010000206.1:0-4011 GCA_045580465.1 Faecousia sp. | reverse complement strand
TGGTAAGGTTCGCCGCGCAAAGCTGTACTACCTGCGTGACCGTATGGGCAAGGCTGCTAAGGTCAAGGAAAAGGTCTAACAGAAAACAGAAAAAAAGAGGGCTTGCCCTCTTTTTTTTTGTTCATTTATGGTATATAATGGTAGGAGAAACTAAAATGCCATGCTATAACTGTTTTGGCAGTGATATAGGAGTGAGTCTTTTTGGAGAATAACGAACGTAAAGAACAAGCACCCAAGGAGTGGACCTTGGAGGAATTGCTGGATACCGGCATCGACGACATTCTCGGTGATCTGCCGGACTTGTCTGCGCCTGAAGCAGCTGAGGAAAAGGTAGAGGTTCAGACGACTGAGCCGACCCAAGAGGAGCAACCCCGTCCCGTGCGGGTGAGAAAGCCCGCAAAGAAGGAGGATCAGGAAGGCAGCACCTTGCTGACATACGTCCACGATATCGCTTACCTGCTTGCAGGACTTGTGCTGGTGTTTTTGCTGCTGTTTCGTGTTGTCATTGTATCCGGCACGTCTATGAATAATACGCTGCTTGACGGCGATTATCTGCTGGTGCTGAGCAACACCTTCTACCAGGATCCTGAATACGGCGATGTGATCGTTGCCAGCAAGAAGAGCTTTGATGACGGCGCGCCCATTGTCAAGCGCGTCATCGCAACAGAGGGTCAGAAGGTAGATATCGATTTTGAAGCTGGCATCGTCTATGTTGACGATGTTCCTCTTGAAGAATCCTATACCCTTACCCTCACCAATACACAAGAGGGCATCAAGTTCCCGCTGGTGGTTGAGGAAGGCTGCCTCTTTGTCATGGGCGATAACCGCAACGGCTCCAAGGACAGCCGTCACCCGGAAATCGGTCTGATCGACGAGCGGGAAGTGCTGGGCAAGGTCTTCTTCCTGTTTTTCCCCGGAACAAATCACAACGAATATGAGCGTGATTTCGGACGAATTGGAGTTGTTGAGTAATGTCTTCTGACAAGATGAATATCCAATGGTATCCCGGTCATATGATCAAGACACGCCGGCAGATCGAAGCAGATCTGAAGCAGGTGGATGCGGTGTGTGAGATCGTGGATGCCCGTATTCCCATCGCCAGCCGCAATCCCGATATCGATTCCATCTGTGCCGGAAAGCCCCGGATCGTGATCCTCAACAGAATGGATCTGGCGGATCCCGAAGCAACAAAGCGCTGGGTCACCTATTTCAAAGGCAAGGGCATGGCTGCTGTTCCCACAGATTGCAAAAGCCGCAAGGGAATCAATGATTTCCAGCCTGCCGTCCGATCTGTTTTGAAGGAAAAGATCGCCCGGGATGCCGCCCGCGGTATGAACAGACCCCTGCGTGTGATGATTGTCGGCATTCCCAATGTGGGAAAATCCACGCTGATCAATCAGGTTTCCGGCAGAAAGGGCGCCAAGGCGGAAAACCGCCCCGGTGTCACCCGTGGCAAGCAGTGGGTGACGGTGGACGGCGGCTTGCTGCTTCTCGATACGCCCGGTATTCTGTGGCCGAAGTTTGAAGACCCTGAGGTGGGCATGACCCTCGCGTATACCGGCGCTGTCAAGGATGGAATCCTTGACATTGAGGAGCTTGCCTGCCGATTGATGGAGGTGCTTCACAAGCGCTATCCCCATGCCCTCAAGGAGCGCTATGGCATTGAAGCGGAGGAGGGAACACCCGGCTATGAGCTGCTGGAAATGGCAGGTCGCAAGCGCGGCTTTTTGGTCGCCCGGGGTGAGATCAACACCGAGCGCATGGCGAAGGTGCTGATCGACGAGTACCGCAGCGGCAAGCTTGGCAGATTCACCCTTGAAGAGCCTTTGGAGGAGTAAAAATGTCTGAAATAAACATGTGGGAAATTGAAGACAGCCTGACAGAAAAAGGTGTCGGTGTGATCTGCGGCGTTGATGAAGCAGGCAGAGGTCCTCTCGCGGGACCTGTCTATGCTGCGGCGGTGATCTTGCCGCCCCATATTGAGATCCCGGGTCTCAACGACAGCAAAAAACTGACGGACAAGCGTCGCCGTGAGCTGATGCCCCTCATTATGGAGCAGGCGATCGCCTACGGCATCGGCTCGGCAACGGAGCAGGAGATTGACGAGATCAACATTCTGCAGGCGACATTTCTCGCTATGGAGCGCGCGTTGGCACAGCTGGACGGCAATGCGGATTTTGCTCTGGTCGACGGAAACCGGGAGAAGGATTTCGGTCTTCCTGTGATGACCGTCATCAAAGGCGACAGCCGCAGCGCCAACATCGCCGCCGCATCGATCCTTGCGAAGGTCAGCCGTGATGATTACATGGACGAGCTTGCAAAACAGTACCCGGAATACGGCTTTGAGGTACATAAAGGCTACGGAACGAAAGCCCATTACGAAGCCCTGCGGGCGCACGGACACTGCCCGGCGCACCGCCTGAGCTTTTTGAAGAAATTCTATGGCGACAAGTAAGCTCAGCGGCGCGTGGGGCGAGGCGATCGCCGCCGAATACCTGCGCAAAAAGCGCTATAAGCTGGTGGCTGCGGGCTATCACAGCCGCTTTGGCGAGATCGACCTGATCGTAGCCAATAAGAAATACCTTGTATTTGTCGAGGTTAAGCTGCGTAAAAACGCGATTTTTGCGGAAGGCAGGGACTATGTCGGGCGTTACAAACAAGATCGTCTGCGTGCAACCGCAGCCATGTATCTGTCCCAAAATCCAACGCAGCTGCAGCCCCGCTTTGACATCATCGAAATCTACGCACCTGAGGGAACAAAGACACACAACCCTGAAATCAACCATCTGGAGGATGCATTTCAATGAAGTTTCCTGTTTTTGACCTGCATTGTGATACTGCCCTTGCGCTTCTGGGCGAGAATCTTCGTTCCATGGGTTCCATGCGCAAGAATGAGGGACATATCGACCTTGAGCGCGCTTCGACACTGCCCGGCTATGCCCAGTGCTTTGCCTGCTTTACAACGCCATGGGAGCATCTGCCCGATGGCATGACGGTCACGCAGCTGTTTGACAATGAAATGGTGACGGTTCTGCGGGAAGTGGAAACGAACCGGGATCTAATCGAGCTTGCTTATTCCGCAGCGGATGTGCGCCGCCTGCAAGAAAAAGGCAAGATGGCAGCCATTCTGACCATCGAAGGTCCTGCGGGCTTTGACTTTGATCCCGCGCTTTTGGAGGATCTCTATAAGGTAGGCTTCCGAATTACTACCCTTGGCTGGAATGAGAAAAATCCCCTCTGCGGCTCTCATAAGACCGGCGGCGGTCTGACGGAAAAGGGCAGGGAATATGTGTTCGAAGCCCAGCGGCTGGGCATGCTGATCGATGTAAGCCATTTAAGCGACGAGGGCTTCTGGGACATTATGGAGATCACCAATGCGCCCATCATCGCAAGCCATTCCAATTCCCGTGCGGTTCACAATGTCAGCCGCAACCTGACGGATGATATGTTCAAAGCGATCTGCAGGACGGGCGGTGTTGCAGGCTTGAATCTGTATGCCCACTTCCTCGGTGAAAATCCGACGATCGATACCGCCTGTGACCATATTCTCCACTTTATGGAGTTGGGTGGCGCAAAGCACATTGCCCTCGGTGGCGATCTGGACGGCTGTGAGGTCTTGCCCGCAGGCTTTGCCGGCGTGCAGGATTATCCGGTTTTGGCGGATGCGTTGCTGGCGAGGGGTTTGTCCGAGCTGGAAGTGATGGATATTTTCTGGAATAATGCGTTGGGAGTGATTGAAAAATGTTGTATGTAACCACCCGCGACAAGCACGATACCTATACCGAACATTTTGCAAACCAAAGTGACCGTGGCCCGGATGGCGGTCTGTACCTGCCGTTCCGTATGCCGAAGCTGGAGAAGGAAGACCTCCTTGCCCTGCAGGAGCAGACCTTCGGTCAGCGCATTGCACAGATCCTCAACCTGTTCTTTGCCGTTCAGCTGACCGGCTGGGATGTGGAGCTGTGCGCCGGCAAAGCCCCGGTCAAGCTCCTTTCCATGCACAACCGCGTC
>JAZNNV010000205.1:0-11308 GCA_045580465.1 Faecousia sp. | reverse complement strand
CGTCAGCGAGGAGTACGAGAAGGCTGAGACCAAGCTGGTGGTGAACACGGTCAACGTGTTCGATACCGGTATCTTCAACAGCTCCGGTTCTCCTTATGACGGCTCCGGTATGGTGGTCGCGGTACTGGATACCGGTCTTGATTCCAACCACTCTGCCTTCAGTGTGGAGAACTTCACCTCCGACCATCTTGGCCTGACCTACGAGGATGTGGCTGCGGTCATCTCTCAGACCACCGCCAACAAGCTCCATGGCAATTTGACTGTTGATGATGTTTACATCAATGAGAAAGTCCCTTACGGCTACGATTATGCCGATAATGATCCTGATGTGTATTCTACGCACAATAACCATGGTACCCACGTTTCCGGCGTCATTGTCGGTAAGGACGATACCATCACCGGTGTCGCGCCCAACGCACAGCTGGTCTCCATGAAGGTCTTCTCCGACATCATGGACACCGCAAGAAGCACATGGATCCTCTCGGCACTGGAAGACTGCGTCGTTCTTGGGGTTGACGTGATCAACATGTCCCTCGGTACTGCCTGCGGCTTCAGCCGTGAGTCTGACGAGGAGATCATGAACGGCGTTTATGACAAGATTCGCGCAGCCGGCATCAGCATGGTCGTCGCTGCATCCAACAGCTATTCCTCCGCCTACGGTTCTGAAGCAAACGGCAACCTCGGTCTGACCTCCAACCCCGATACCGGCACAGTCGGTTCTCCCGGTACTTACAAGGGCGTTATGTCAGTTGCCTCTATCAACGGCAAAGAAACACCTTACATTCTTTACGATAAGACCATTATTTACTTCGATGAGTCCAACACCGGCGCTGCCAAGGAAAATGACTTCTGCGCAACGCTTTTGGGCGATCAGGAAGCAATTGAGATCGAATACGTGGTGATTCCCGGTGTCGGCAGAAGCGCTGACTACACGGGTCTGGATGTCAAGGGCAAGATCGCCCTTGTCCGCCGCGGTGACAACACCTTTGAAGAAAAGGCGATGATCGCGGAAGCCCAGGGCGCAGCGGGCATCATCATCTACAACAACGTTTCCGGCGACATCAAGATGAACGTGGGCGATGCCAAGCTGGCAGTCTGGTCCATTTCTCAGGATGACGGCGAAATGGTGGCTGCCAAGGGCAGCGGCACGCTGAAGATCAGCAAGCACCAGACCTCTGGTCCTTTTATGTCTGACTTCTCCTCTTGGGGTCCCACCCCCAGTCTGGGCATCAAGCCTGAGATCACCGCCCACGGCGGTCAGATCCTCTCCTCCGTGACCGGCGGCGGCTACGACCGTCTGTCCGGCACTTCCATGGCGTGCCCGAACCTTTCTGGCGTCGTGCTGCTGCTGCGGCAGTACGTGGTGGAGAATTTCCCCGCCATCGCCAACGACAACGTCAAGGTCAACGCCATGGTCAATCAGCTGATGATGTCCACCGCTGACATCATTCTGAATACCAACGGTCTTCCCTACGCGGTCAGAAAGCAGGGCGCAGGTCTTGCAAACCTTCTCAATGCCATCAACACCACCGCTTACATCACCACTTATGATGAAAAGGGCAACGCCATGGATAAGACCAAGCTGGAGCTTGGCGACGATCCTGATAAGGATGGCGTTTACACCCTGAAATTTACCGTTACCAACTTTGGCGATTCCCAGCTTACTTATGAAATCGGCAGCTTCGTGCTGACCGAGGGTGTCAGCGACACCAAGACCAACGCCGGCTTCACCACCGTTACGGAAGAAGCCATCTCTCTGAGCGATGCTTCTGTGGTCATCACCACCACCGGCGGCAACGGCGGTGTGCAGGGCAACAAGCTGACGGTCAACGCAGACAGCAGCGTCGATGTGGAAGTGACCGTCCACCTGAGCGATGCCAACAAGGCGTATCTGGATGAATCCTTCGCAAACGGCATGTATGTCGAAGGCTTCATCACCCTGACCAATCAGGACAAGAACGGCGTAGACCTGAGTGTTCCTTACCTCGCCTTCTACGGCGACTGGACCAAGGCACCCATGTTCGACAAGGACTACTACGAGACCAATGCCGATGAGCTGAACGATGCCATCGACATCGAAGACAAGATCATGGCGGATGCCTATGCCAGCCGTCCCATCGGCGGTCTGTCTGAGGACTACGTCAGCTACCTCGGCTCTTACTACTTTATGCAGGATCCTGCGGACATGGTGATCTCTGCCAACCGGGATTATATCGCCCTTTCCAACCGGGAGGGTACGATCCACAGCCTGCGCTTTGTGTGGGCGGGCATGCTCCGCGCCGCGGCAAAGATCGAGATCACCATCACCGATGACACCACCGGCGAGGTCGTCTTCGAAACCGTTGATACCGATGTCCGTAAATCCTACGGCGACGGCGGCAGCATCTATCCTGCCAACATTGAGATCGAGTTCGATACCATGGACTACAATCTCGCCAACAACACCGAGTACACCGTCACCCTGACCGGCTACATGGACTACGGCGACGGCGGTCTGCAGACCAACGACAAGAATGTCTTCACCTTCCCCCTGACGGTGGACTTTGAAGCACCCACCATTACGAATGTTGAGTACTACTACGAGTACGATAAGACTCTGAAGAAGAACCGCTTGTACGCCAAGGTAGACATCTACGACAACCACTTCACCATGGCATCCCAGCTGGGCTTCGTCACCATGAGCGAGGATGAAGACGGCAACGCCATGCCGGAGCTGAGAGCCTTCGAGCAGTACATGACTCCCGTTTATTCCCAGCGCAACAGCGTGACCACAGTCACCTTTGAGCTGACGGATTACATCTACGACATCAAGGAAGGCGCGATCAATGACAACAGCTTCGTGCTGACCTGCTATGACTACGCGCTGAACTACGCCACCTACGAGATCGGTCTGCCGGATGACTACACGGACTTCTACTTTGACTCTCTGGAAGAGGGCGTGACCCTCAGCCCCAATGAGGTCTTCTCCATGGAGCCGCTGACCCATCCTGAGACGCAGTGGGCAGAGCTGCTGGAGTACACCTCCTCCAAGCCCAGCTGTGTCCGCGTGGTCAACAACAAGCTGGTTGCGGTTGCATCCGGCAACGCAAAGATCAAAGTGCGCGATCCTGCCACCAACAAGAGCATGGTCTTCAATGTCACCGTCCTGAAAGAGGGTGACGACGGCTACCGCCGTTACGACAAGCCCGTCGCGGATAACTTCACCCTGACCGGCTACCAGACCATCAAGGCTTATTATATGCTCGACAGCGAGGATAAGCTGATCGGCGACACCGGCGACAAGCGCTTCTTTGAAGGCAAGTACGACCTTTCTATGTATCCTTCCGAGTCTGTGCTGCTGGTCTACGATCTGGATGCTTATTTCCCCAACGACACGACAGTGGAGTTTGAAACCTCCAACGAGAACATTGTCAAGATCGACGATTACGGCAATGTAACAGCCGTTGCAGAGGGCTTTGCCTCTGTTACCGTCAAGATCATGATGGACGGCAGAAGCACCTACTACTCTGAATCCGTCACCGTCGAGGTCAAGGATCCCTACGTCACCAACGGCGCAAGCCTGACCCACTACTACGGCAACGGCGGCACCGTCACCATCCCTGCGGATCTTTCTCTGCGTGAGATCGGCAACTTCGCCTTCTCCAACTTCGATTACGTGGCAAAGACGGAAGAGGAGCTTGCCTTTGACGACGCAGAGACCACCAAGCAGTGGTTTATCGGTGACAACACCATCACCAAGGTCATCATTCCCGAGGGCGTTGAGAAGATCAATGCCTACGCATTCGCAAATCTGACGGCACTGGAGGAGATCGTCCTGCCGTCGACCCTGAACGCGATTGAGTACGGCGCATTCTACGGCTGTACTTCTCTGGAGAAGATCACCTTCAGCGGTGAGAACAATCTGCAGATCATCAACCAGCACGCCTTTGAAAACTGCGATCTGAAGGAAACCATCGATCTGTCCGCCGCCTGCGTGATCTCCGACTATGCCTTTGCCGGCAACCAGGATCTGAAGGGCGTCGTGACCAGCGATGCGCTGCTGTCCATCGGTGAATATGCCTTCGCCGGCTGCAGAAATCTGAAGAATGTGACCATCACCGCAGAAAAGGTCAAGTACGGTCCTTACGCCTTTACCGGCTGTGCCGCACTGGAAGAGTTCTACGTCAACGCGGCAGTTCTGCCCGAGGGCATGTTCTACGAGTGCAAGGCATTGAAGAAGGTCACCATCGGTCCTGATGTGAACGACATCGGCGAGTTCGCCTTCCGCGACACCGCAGTGGCTGAGTTCGAGGTCAAGCAGGGCAATGCTGCTTATCTGGCGCAGACCGCACATTACATCCTCTCTGCCGACAGCAACACCCTGATCGCTTACGCACCCACCCTGCAGGGCAAGCTGGTAGCTGCCGATATCGGCAACAACAGCGTCACCGCCATCGGCAAGGGCGCGCTGTCCCACAACACCAAGATCACCTCCATCGAGCTGCCCTCCGTCACGGAGATCGGTGAATACGGTCTGGCATCCAACAAGCGACTGGAAAAGGTCAGCTTCGGCATTCTGACGAAGCTCGGTGAGTATGCCTTCTTCGAGACCTCCATCACGGAGCTTCCCGCCATGGCAGCGGATGTGCAGATCGACCGTTACGCATTCTCCCATACCGCATTGACCACGGTTACCATCCCTGACGGCATGACTGTTGCAGAGGGCGTGTTCAGCGAGTGCCTGAAGCTTCAGAAGGTCGTGATCGGCAATAATGTCACCCTCGGCGACTTCGCCTTTATGGTCAATAAGGACTATGCCTTTGAGGTAAAGAATTATGACGAAGACGGCGAAAAGTACTTCTACTACGAGTTCGCAACGGCTCTGAAGGAGCTGACCATCGGCGAAAATGCGGTGATCGGCAAGAATGCCTTCGCAAATGCCGCTTGCCTTGAGTCCGTTACCCTTGGAGCAAACGCACAGATCGGCTATATGGCATTCTACAACAACGTAAGCCTGAAGCACATTGATCTGTCTGCTGCCGCAACCATCGGCAACTATGCCTTCTCCGGCGATGTCTACTACATCTGTCTGGATGACAGCATGACCGTTGCCGCCGTCAGCAAGGATGGACAGTACCTCTACACCTACCATGCTCCGGCACTGGAAAAGGTGAGCCTGAACGCTGCGCAGTCCATCGGTGAGTATGCCTTTGCCTACTGCCGTCAGCTGACGGATGTTACACTGAATGATTCCATTACCGAGATTCCGCAGTATGCTTTCGCAGGCTGTATCGCCCTTGAAAACATCGACCTTTCCAAGGTCGTGACCATCGGCGACTATGCCTTCATGGAATCCGAAAAGCTGGCTCACGTGGATCTCTCCGCGGCTGAAACCATCGGCGAGTATGCCTTCGTCAACGGCAAGGCGCTGACAAGCGTCACCCTGAATCCCAATGGCTCGGAGCTGGATGAGGGCGTGTTCGCCTACTGCGAGAAGCTGGATAAGGTGCAGAACCTGAACTGCGTCACCCTGATCGGCGATTACAGCTTCGCCTACACCGCACTGACCGATATCGACCTGACCGGCGCGGTCAGCATCGGAACCCACGCCTTCATGAAGGAAAACCTGACACCCATGAAGGTAACGCTGGGCGACAAGCTGGAGACGCTGGGCGACAATCCCTTCGCAATGTGCGCCCTTGAACCCTTCTTTACCATTGAAACGGTCAGCTTCAACGGCACCGATTACGAGACCAAGCTTTACACCTACGAGATCAGTCCTACCGTTCAGGTGTTTGAAGGCTCGCTGTACTGCAGGATCAACACCGGTCTGGAGCTGATCACCTATGCCGGTATCAACCATACGGACGCGAAGCTGGCAGAGGGAACTGTCCGCATTACCGCAATGGCATTTGCCGGCAGCAATGTGAAGATGGTCACCCTGCCGTACACCGTCGCCTCCATCGGTCACAAGGCATTCTTCGGCTGCGAGGAACTGAAGACGGTCATCTTCACCGGCTACTACGCACCGATCCTTGAGGAAGAGTTTGATCCGGCTTACTACGAGTCTCTCGAACACATCCCCGGCACCGGCGACTTTGGTACTTACACCGACTGGGAGGGCAACGAGGTGCAGATCAACGGCATGGGTCTGCTGCCGTACTACATGTGGAACTCCACCGATGGCATGTACTCCAACGTCTTCTACGGTGCGAATTTCCGTGACTATGTGGGCTATGTGGACAGCAAGCTGACCATGGTCCGCCCGGTCAACGGCAAGTATTACGATTCCTTCATCTATGGTCAGTACTTCGATCTGGTGATCGACGGCGCAGCCGGCGCGGATGACGTTACGCTGGCGGCGATCGCGGCGATCAAGGCGATCCCCGAGCGCGTGACCTATGAAGACAGAGCGATCGTCGAAGCTGCCCGGGCAGCCTATGACAAGATCGCCACCACCCAGCAGCAGGCGCTGGTCACCAACTACGCAGATCTCATTTCTGCGGAGCAGCGCATCATCGCCCTGACTCCGGGCGGCGAAGAACCCGGTGAGGAGAAGCCCGTGGATGTGACAGCCAATGACTGGATGGCGATCATTGTGATCGTACTCGGCGTTGGAGCTGTGGCAGCCATCGTACTGATCCAGAACAAGAAGACTGCTCCCAAGAAGGAAGCAGAAGACCAAACTCCCAAGGCTTAACCGAAATAGGGCAGGGCTGCTTTTGCAGCCTTGCCCACGGAAAACGCAACATAAAGGAAGATGCGGATAATATGAATCTGAAAATCAAAGCACTGCTCATCGCTTGTCTGATTTTCTCGGTTTTGATCCTCGCAAGCGGCTGCGTGGCGGAGGATACGCCCTACGATGTCAACGATGCGGACAATTACAAGGTCAGCGTCAAATTTGATGCCAACGGCGGTATTTTCACCACCAACACCTCGGTGATCGTGGATTCGTTCAATATCTCCGACCTGCCGGTAGGCAGCGATGGTAACGCGCAGATCGCACTGATCGCGCCCGATCATCCCGCCCGCGGCAATGACGCATTTACGGCGATCAACAACGGATATTTTCTGGCAGGCTGGTATGCCAACCGAACAGAAACCCTTGACGAAGACGGAAAGGCAATCTATGTCTATTCCGATAAGTGGGATTTTGAAGCGGATACGCTGCCTGTGGATGCAGACGGCACTTATACCTCCGCGCAGCCCGTGCTGACCTTGTACGCGGCATGGATCCCGCTGTTTGAAATTGAATTTTACGACCTGACAACAGGTGATTATCTGGAAAGCTACGTGTTCAATCCCACCCAGCAGCAGGAGATCCTGATCCCCCAGTGGAGTACGGAGACCGGCGGGATCGAGATGCACGACTTCCCCGAAAAGTCCGGCTGGACCTTTGAGGCGGTTTACGCCGACGCAGCCGGCACACAGCCGCTGAGCGGCACAGCGGTGGAGCATCCCGGTGTCGTTGACGAAGTCAACGGCATGGCAAAGGATCACGTGATGAAGCTGTATGTAGACTTCACGGAAGGGGAGTGGTACCACATTTACAATGTGGAGCAGTTCCTTGACCACGCAAGCGTCAATGCAAGCTTTGTCATCCATGAGGATCTGGATTTTGAAGGTCAGATCTGGCCGTCCTCTCTGATGCACGGCAACTACTCCGGGCAGATCCAGGGCAACGGACACACCTTCTCCAACATCACCTTCGAGCAGACCAACAACTCCAAGGTCAACTCGGGCCTGTTTGGCAACCTGACGGAAACGGCAGTTCTGGAAGACCTGACCTTTGAGAACGTGACCTTCACCATCAAGGGTGGCACCCGTGTTTCCGGCGCCAACTTCGGTCTGCTGGCAGGCACAGTCTCCGAGGGCGCAAAGGTTGAGGATGTCACGGTCAGCAATAGTACGCTGCAGATCGATTCGACCTGCTACTTTGGCACAACGGACTACTGCCTCGGTCTTGTCTGCGGTCTGGGTGCTACTAATATCGACTCCGCCGGCATTACCTGCAGGGCAGTGGGCGAAAATCCTGAGAATCTCTCCATCACAGTCAACGACGGTATCATCATGCTGGAATTCAAGCAGTAAAAGCAAGCATTATACCGAATAATATTAAAGGAGCGACATTATGAAAAAAAGAATTTGTTCCATGCTCCTGTGCCTTGTCATGTGCGCAGGAATGGTATCCATGTTTGCCGGCTGCAGCGGCAGCGGAACAACGGATGCCTTCGTCATCATGGTCGACCAGCTGGACGGCCTGTTTAACCCCTTCTTCTCCACCTCCGCATCCGACGGCACCATCGTCGCCATGACCCAGATCGGCATGCTGGGTTCTAAGTACGTCAACGGTGAAGTGGAAGTCGCCTACGGCGACAACGAAGCGGTCGTCGTCAAGGACTACGACATCGTGGAAAATGCCAACGGCACCACCACCTACACCTTTGTCCTGAAGAACGGCATCCAGTTCTCTGACGGTCATCCCCTGACCATGGAAGACGTGCTGTTTAACTACTATGTCTACCTCGACCCGGTCTACACCGGCTCCAATACCCTCTACTCCACCGACATTCTGGGTCTGAGCGAGTACCGCACCCAGACCGTCGGCTCCGCTTCCGATGACAGCGACAACCTGATCTCCTCTCAGGCTGCCACCAGAGCGCAGGCGCGCATCAATGAGCTGGTCAACCTGTTCCGCGCAGAGCTGAAGGCTTCCTCCACCAACGAAGTGGGTTACGAAGCCATGAAGGCTGCCATCAACAGCCACAAGGTCAGCTCCGGCTACATCTCCGCCATTTCCAACGATTCCTCCGAGGTCTCCAACGCAAATCTGCTGAAGGATTACGAGTACGCTCTGGAGCTGTTTAAGAAGGAACTGGGCACTGACTACCTCAGCGCGCAGGAGTCCTACAAGGAAGAGCCCTACAAGTCCCACAAGGAATTTGAGGACGAGATCTTCTGCTTCATGTACACCGAGGGCTATGTTCAGGTCGAGTATGCAGAGGGTGCTGACGGCAAGATCGACCGCACCACCATCGAGAAGCTGACCAAGAACTATCCCGCTTCCATCACCACCAAGGAAGCTGCCATCGACTACATCTTCAACGATAAGATCGCCCGTCAGCTGGACATCATCCTCTACTACTGGGCAACCGGCACCACCCTGAACACCGAGTTCACCGCTAAGGCAAAGGAAGTCATCCTCCACGAGAACGTGGCTGACGACGGCTCTCTGGCAGTTGAGAATATTTCCGGCATCGTTTCTCTGGGGCATACCGACGCAGCCGGCACGACCATCAAGGTCAACGGCACCGATTACACCGTTGCCTCCGGCCACAATGCTGATGGCACGGTTACCAACACCGCAGAGTACGATGTCCTGCAGATCACCATCGACGGCATCGACCCCAAGGCGATCTGGAACTTCGCTCTGACCGTCGCTCCTCAGCACTATTACGGCGAGGGCAGCTCCGTGGGCGTTGACATCGCCAACAACAAGTTCGGCGTTGAGTTCGCAAGCTTTGACTTCATGGCAAATATCATCCAGTCCACCAGAAACATCAAGCTGCCCATGGGCGCAGGTGCTTACAAGGTCACCGATGCCGAAAACAACGACAGCCCCTCCGAGAGCAGCTTCTACATCAACAACGTCGCTTACTTCAAGCGCAACGACAAGTTCACCACCGTTGGCACCGGCATCGAAAATGCAAAGATCGAAAAGATCCGCTACAAGATCGTCAGCTCCAACAACGCAATCGCTGCCCTTGAGAAGGGTGAGGTACACTACATTTCCCCGTCTTTGACCACCGACAACTATGAGAAGCTGGATAAGCTGGCTTCCAAGGGTGTTGTGACCATTACGGAAGATCAGCTGGGCTACGGCTACATCGGCATCAACTCCGCAAAGGTCAACGACATCAACCTGCGTAAGGCGATCATGTGCGCCATGAACACCAGCCTTGCACTGGACTACTACCGCGCAGGTACTGCTGACCAGATCTACTGGCCCATGTCTCTGGTCTCTTGGGCGCATCCCACCGGCGCGGACCGCACCGACAACGGCTTTGATTATCCCCAGCTGGGCGCATGGAACGAAGATATTGCCATCAACAACATCGAAAAGTACATGCAGGAAGCAGGCGTCAGCGCCGGCGACAGCCAGCTGAAGGTCACCTTCACCATCGCAGGCTCCAGCCTGCAGGATCACCCCACCTACAAGGTCTTCCGCGACGCAGCCGCGCTGCTTAATGAGCTGGGCTGGGATGTGGAGGTCGTCTGTGACACCCAGGCTCTGACCAAGATCAACACCGGCTCTCTGCAGGTTTGGGCTGCTGCATGGTCCTCCGCGCTGGACCCCGATATGTATCAGGTCTACCACAAGGATTCCACCGCAACCAGCACGCTGGCATGGGGCTACAACTGGCTCAAGACCAGCGGCACTGCTGAGGAGCTGAACATCCTCGACGAGCTGAGCGATCTGATCGATCAGGCCCGTGAGACCAACGACAAGTCTGTCCGTGCAGAGCTGTATCAGCAGGCAATGTCTCAGCTTCTGGAGCTGGCAGTGGAGCTGCCTGTCTACCAGCGTGACGTTCTGTACGCTTTCAATTCCAAGGTGATCAACGCCGACAGCCTGCCCAGCGATGCAGAGATGAATCCCTATTCCTCTCCGCTGGACCGTATTTGGGAAGTTGAATTCGCCGGCTGATAAGGGGCGATCATTATGTTAAAATACATTATAAAAAGAATTGGATATTCCATTCTGGTTCTGTTGGGCGTTTCATTGATCATTTATTTCCTGACTCGCCTGATGCCAATTGACTTTGTTCGAGATAAGGTCAATGCCATGGCAACCAGTGGCGCTACGGTCACCCAGGAAATGGTCGATACCATGTACGCAACCTATGGCTTATCCGAAAATGCCGGATTCCTGGATATTATGAAGGGCTACCTGATGTGGCTGGGCGATCTCGTCCAGCTGGATCTGGGTACCAGCTTCAAGTACGGCATCCCCGTTGCGGAGAAGATCGGTATGCATATGGGCACCTCCTTTGTGATCGCCCTGATTGCTGCGGTGTTCGAATTCATGATCGCCATTCCTCTGGGCATCACTGCTGCCACCCACCAGTACAGCCTCCGGGACTATGTAGTTACCATCCTGGTCATGGTCGGTATTTCCCTGCCTTCCTTCTTCTTCGGCAACATTCTGAAGAACTGGCTGGCTCTGGAACTGGGCTGGTTCCCGGCGCTGGGTCTGGTGGATGCCACCAAGAGCATGACCGGCATTGAGATGATCATTGACTATGCCCGTCACGTGTTTATTCCC
>JAZNNV010000204.1:0-4668 GCA_045580465.1 Faecousia sp. | reverse complement strand
CCCTATTTGGACGAAAACGGTAAGCCCAAGTACTACGGCCGCTTCAACCAGGGCGTAGTCACCATCAACCTGGTGGATGTAGCCCTGTCCTCCGGCCGGGATGTGGCCAAGTTCTGGCAGATCTTTGATGAGCGGTTGGATCTGTGCTACAGGGCACTGCTGTGCCGCCATGAAAGACTCAAGGGTACGCTGTCCGATGCCGCGCCGATCCTGTGGCAGTATGGCGCACTTGCCCGCCTTGAAAAGGGCGAGAAGATCGACAAGCTCCTCTATGGCGGCTATTCCACCATCAGCCTCGGCTACGCGGGTCTTTACGAGTGCGTTAAGTACATGACCGGCAAGTCCCATACCGACGAGGCGGCAAAGCCCTTTGCTTTGCAGGTCATGCAGCACATGAACGATGCCTGTAAGGGCTGGAAGGCAAAGCACAGGATCGATTTCTCTCTCTACGGAACGCCGCTGGAGTCCACCACCTACAAGTTCGCAAAATGCCTGCAGCAGCGTTTCGGCATCATCCCCGGCATCACGGACAAGAGCTACATCACCAACTCCTACCACGTCCATGTCAGCGAGGAGATCGATGCCTTCACCAAGCTGCGCTTTGAGGCGGAATTCCAGCAGCTGTCCCCCGGCGGCGCGATCAGCTATGTGGAAGTGCCGAATATGCAGCAGAACATCGATGCGGTTCTGGAGCTGATGCAGTTCATCTACGACAATATCATGTACGCCGAGCTGAATACCAAGTCGGATTACTGCCAGTGCTGCGGCTACAACGGCGAAATTCAGATCCAAGAGGACGACGGCAAGCTTATTTGGGTCTGCCCCCAGTGCGGCAACACAGACCAGAGCAAGATGAACGTTGCCCGCCGTACCTGCGGCTATATCGGCACTCAGTATTGGAATCAGGGTCGCACCCAAGAGATCAAGGATCGGGTACTGCATCTGTAAAAAAGCCTCCCTTGTGTAAAGGGAGGTGGATTCGCCGCAAGGCGAAGACGGAGGAATTGTAAAGTATCGACACATCACAATCCCCCAGTCAAAAATCAAAGATTTTTGCCAGCCCCCTTTACACAAGGGGGCCTTGGTGCCTAAAAAATGTGCGGATTCAATCGAATCCGCACATTTTATTTTATACAATACCCTGAGCGGTCATGGCGTCCACGACCTTCAGGAAGCCGGCGATATTTGCGCCGACCACATAGTTGCCTGCGAAGCCGTACTCCTTGGCAGCCTTGTCAAGGTTGTGGAAGATGTTGACCATGATGGTCTTGAGCTTGGCATCCACTTCCTCGAAGCTCCAGCTCAGACGCTCGGAGTTCTGGCTCATTTCCAGCGCGGAGGTGGCAACGCCGCCGGCGTTTGCTGCCTTGCCGGGGCAGAACAGCAGTCCGCTTTCCTGCAGGTACTTGGTTGCATCCAAGGTGGTGGGCATATTTGCGCCCTCGGCAACTGCCATGCAGCCGTTTGCCACCAGCATTTTGGCATCCTCCAGCAGCAGCTCATTCTGGGTGGCGCAGGGCAGCGCGATGTCGCACTTGACGCTCCAAACACCCTTGCCCTCGTGATAGACGGAGTTGGGACGTGCCTTGGCATACTCGGTCAGTCTTGCGCGCTTGACCTGCTTGACTTCGATCAGTGTTGCCACATCGATGCCGTCGGGATCATAGATCCAGCCGGTGGAATCGGAGCAGGTGACAGGCTTTGCGCCCAGCTGCCATGCCTTCTCAATGGCATAGGTGTCAACGTTGCCCGCGCCGGAAACGGCGATGACCTTGCCTTCGATGGAGTGACCGTTGCACTTCAGCATCTCGTTGGTCAGGTACAGCAGACCGTAGCCGGTGGCTTCGCGGCGCGCCAAAGAGCCGCCGTAGGACAGACCCTTGCCGGTGAACACGCCTTCGTACACATCCCGCAGGCGCTTGTACTGACCGTACATGAAGCCGATCTCCCGGGCGCCCACACCGATGTCACCGGCGGGCACGTCGGTATCCGCGCCGATGTACTTGTAAAGCTCGTTCATCAGGCACTGGCAGAATGCCATGATCCCACGGTCGGACTTGCCCTTGGGGTCGAAGTCAGAGCCGCCCTTGCCGCCGCCGATGGGAAGACCTGTCAGGCTGTTCTTGAAGGTCTGCTCGAAGGCGAGGAACTTCATAATGGAGAGATTGACGCTGGGATGGAAGCGCATGCCGCCCTTGTAAGGACCGATGGCGGAGTTGAACTGGATGCGGTAGGCGTTGTTGACCTGCACCTGACCCTGATCATCCACCCAAGGAACGCGGAACAGAATGCAGCGCTCGGGGGTGGTCAGCCGCTCCAGCAGGGCATCCCGGCGGTATTTATCCTCGTGCTTTTCAATGGCGGGACGCAGGGACTCCAGCACTTCCTTCACAGCCTGATGGAACTCAGCCTGACCGGGGTTCTGGGTGATCACCCGTTCCAGTACTTCATCAACATAACTCATAATGATTTCCTCCAATCGAAGAATAAAATGGATGGGCTTATTTTAGCACAGTGATTTTGCAAATGCAATAGGATTGTTGCTGTATAGAAAACAAAAATCTTCCACACAAAGAAAAAGCCTCCCTTTACACAAGGGAGACCTTCTTTCCACTGACTTGGTACATTTGCTCGTCGGAGATTTTGACCGTCACGGTCAGGTGCTTGGAAAACAGCGCCGCAAGGTCATCCTCGTGCATCAGACCCACGGAAACCTTGCTTGCGCCGCCCTCGTGATGGTGGTCGATCTGGGCGCGGCTCATGCCATGGGCAATAGTCAGAATGCCATCGGGCTTCAGAAGACCGGCGAGCCTTTCGATCAGCTTTTCCGGCTGGGGGAAATGGGGAAAGGCGTTGTAGACCACGATGCGGTCGAATTGCTTTTCAAATTCGTATTCCGTCACATCGCCGCACAGCACCGTCACCTGCGGGTATTTTTCTCTCGCGATGCGCACCATTTCCGGGGCAATGTCGATGGCGGTGACGCTTTTAACGCCCCGGCTCAGATAATCGGGAAACAGCACGCCCGTGCCGCAGGCAACGTCCAGAACGTCAACGCCCTCGTGGATGCCCGCGTTGTCGAGGATGGTCGCGATGACCTCCTCGTGGCGGATCATGTCCGCATCCCACAGGGGAGCGAGGCGGTCAAAAAAGGAGATCACGTCCTGCTTATTCATGAATTTGCTCCTTTTCGTAGCGCCGGGGGATCAGGTGTGCCTTGGTCAGGGCGAATACCACCGTGGGCATCAGCACCAGCTGGATGGCAATGCCGGGAATGCCGGTGACCAAAGAGCCGGTCACCCACGCAAAGGGCGAAACGCCGGGGTTGAAGATCAGGGCATTGGCAAAGCCGTAGACCGCGCGACCCAAAAGCATGGCGCTGACCATGCTGATGTAAAGGTCGGCGACGGCGGACTTGGTGCGGACGTACTTCATCAAAAGACCCGTTGCGAAGCCGTACATGCAGCACTC
Source organism: Faecousia sp. (assembly GCA_045580465.1). Lineage (GTDB taxonomy): Bacteria > Bacillota > Clostridia > Oscillospirales > Oscillospiraceae > Faecousia. Next base: position 1,197 of record JAZNNV010000204.1, on the reverse strand, counting down.
CACCATCATGCCCGGCAGCATGGCTGCGGGAGGCATGCCGGTGACAAGGCTGGACAGCAGCGGTCCGAAAATGCCGCAAACGCCGCCGTAGGGCCAGCCGCAGATCAGACCGCACAGCAGCACCGGGATGTGCATGGGCAGGAAGATCTGACCGGCGTTGGGGATAGAATGAAACGCCATGGGCAGCACCAGACACAGTGCCACGCACGCGGCGGTAAAGACCAGCTTTTTCACAGGTGTCAGTTTCATAATAGGTTCTCCTTTACAAATTGTAGGGCGGGTGCTTGCTCCCGCCATGAAACGTATTGGTATTGTAGTGGCGGGGCCAAGGACCCGCCCTACATTGGGAAACGGCAAGGTTGCTGTTTTCCTCATTATAAAACCCTCTGAAATCGTTTTGAAGCCCCCTGGGGGGATGAAATTTTCAAAAAAGCAAAAATGTCCGCCTATAAAATGCACTTGAAATCCGTGAGCGGACATGTTAGAATAGTGCATATTCTGCAAAAGGAGAAAAATGCTTATGATTTCCAGAGAAATTTGTCAGCGCGTTCTGCAAAAGGCACTGTCCACCGGCGCGGATTACGCTGAGATTTTCGGCGAAAACACCACCAATCATGCCATCAACATGATCGCCAGCAAGGTCGATACCATCAAGGACACCGTCATCGCCGGTGTGGCGGTGCGTGTTTACAAGGGCATGCGCAGCGTTATGGCGACCACCGTCGACATGAGCGAGAGCGGTCTGCTTCGCTGCGCGGAAAAGGCTGCCGATGCCCTCGGTCAGGGCAGCGCTGCCATGGACATCGTGCTGCGGGAGCGGATCTTCGGTGACATCCATCCCGTGAAGATCGTTCCGTCCTCGGTGGGAAACGGCGCAAAGGTCGCCATTTTGAAGGATGGCTATTTTGCCGCCAAGGAATATGATCCCTCTATCGCTCAGGTCAGCGGCACGCTGCTGGACGTGGATCACAACATCCTCATCGCCAACTCCGAGGGTCTTTACACCCAGGATCGCCAGATCCGCACCCGCATCTCCATCAGCGCGGTCGCGGAAAAGGACGGCGAGACCCAGACCGGCTCTTTCAACCCCGGTCGCCGCATGGGTCTTGAGATGTTCGACTTTATCGACCCCAAGGCTGTGGGCATCCGCGCCGCCAAGCAGGCTGTGACCATGGTCTCCGCCGGCTACTGCCCCGC
>JAZNNV010000203.1:0-5100 GCA_045580465.1 Faecousia sp. | reverse complement strand
CGTCTGTTTGGCATGGCCTTTGACATCGACTATTCCGTCTGCGTCATCGTCATGGCGATCCTCACCGGCATCTACGTCATCGCCGGCGGCTACATGGCCACCGCCATCAACGATTTTATTCAGGGCATCATCATGCTGGTGGGCATCGTCGCGGTGATCGCCGCGGTGCTGGCAAGCAAGGGCGGCTTTATGGAAGCACTGAACGGACTGGGTCAGGTGTCTGATCCGACGGTTTCCGACACCCCCGGCATTTTCAACTCCTTCTTCGGTCCTGACCCCATCAATCTGCTGGGCGTGGTGCTGCTGACCAGCCTCGGCACATGGGGACTTCCCCAGATGGTGCAGAAATTTTACGCCATCAAGAGTGAAAAGGCGATCAACAAGGGCATGATCATTTCGACGATTTTTGCCATGGTCGTGGCAGGAGGCTGCTACTTCCTCGGCGGCTTCGGCAGACTCTTCTCCGATGAGATCGACATTGCCGCAGGCGGCTACGACGCCATCATTCCCACCATGCTGAGCAAGCTGTCTCCGATTTTGATCGCGGTGGTCGTGGTGCTGGTGCTGTCGGCGTCCATGTCCACGCTGTCTTCCCTCGTGCTGGCGTCCAGCTCCACCCTGACCCTCGACTTCATCAAGGGTACGCTGGTCAAGAACCTGAGTCAGAAAAAGCAGCTTCTCATCATGCGTATTCTGATCGCGGTGTTTATTGCGATCTCCGTTGTGATCGCGATTTTGCAGTACAAGTCCAACGTGACCTTTATCGCGCAGCTGATGGGCGTGTCGTGGGGCGCGCTGGCAGGCGCATTTCTTGCGCCGTTCCTGTACGGTCTGTATTGGAAGCGGGTGAGCGCTGCGTCCGTGTGGGTGTGCTTCGGCTTCTCCACCGTTGTGATGCTGGCGAACATCTTCTTCAAGGATGCGTTCCCGGTGCTGCTGCAGTCGCCCATCAATGCAGGTGTGTTTTGCATGCTCGCAGGCTTGGTGATCGTTCCGATCGTGAGCCTTGTGACCAAAGCACCTGCCAAGGAGCATATCGAGAAGGTATTCTCCTGCTATGATAAAAAAGTGGTGGTATCTGTCACCGATGCCATCGGCGAACCTATAAATAAGGAGGAGTAAGCATGAAACAGCTGATTCTGGGCAACGAAGCCGTTGCCCGCGGATTATACGAGGCAGGATGCAGCTTTGTGTCCAGCTACCCCGGTACACCCAGCACCGAAATCACCGAAGCCGTTGCAAAATATCCCGAGGTTTACGCGGAGTGGGCGCCCAATGAGAAGGTGGCGATGGAAGCAGCCTTCGGCGCAGCTCTGGCAGGTCGCCGCAGCTTCTGCGGCATGAAGCATGTTGGATTGAATGTGGCTGCCGATCCGCTGTTTACCATTTCCTACACCGGCGTCAATGCGGGTATGGTCATCGGTGTTGCGGACGACGCGGGCATGCACTCTTCGCAGAATGAGCAGGACTCCCGCCACTACGCAAGAGCCGCCAAGATCCCCATGCTGGAGCCGTCGGACTCTGCCGAAGCCCTCGCTTTTGCAAAGCTGGCTTACCAGCTGTCCGAGCAGTTTGACACCCCGGTGCTTCTGAAGATGTGTACCCGCGTTTCCCACTCCCAAAGTGTGGTGGAGACCGGCGAGCGTGTGGAAGTGACCAAGGAATATCAGAAGGACATCGCCAAGTACGTCATGATGCCCGGCAACGCCAAAAAGCGTCATCCCGTTGTGGAGGCACGCACCAAGGCGCTGATCGAGTACGCAGAAACTGCCGACATCAACCGGATGGAAGCTGGTGCAGACAATTCTATCGGCATCATCACCTCTTCTACCGCTTACCAGTACGTGAAGGAGGTCTGCGGCGATACCTATCCCGTGCTGAAGCTGGGTATGATCTGGCCCATGCCCGTGGAGAAGCTCAAGGCGTTTGCTGCCTCTGTCGAAAAACTGGTGATCGTGGAGGAGCTGGACGGCTTTATTGAGTGCCATTGCCGTGATCTGGGCATCGATTGTGTCGGCAAGGAGGATTTCTCCAACATCGATGAGCTGATGCCTCTGACTGTGGCTGCCAAGCTGGCTGAGGTTTGGGAAGTGGGCGCGAAGCTGGATGCGGCGATCCCGCCCAGACCGCCTGTCATGTGCGCCGGCTGCCCCCACAGAGGTCTGTTCTACACCCTAAAGAAAAATAAGCTCACCGTTCTCGGCGACATCGGCTGCTATACTTTGGGCGCAGTCGCACCGCTGGCGGCGGTGGACAGCGTCATCTGCATGGGCGCATCCGTTTCGGGTCTGCACGGCTTCTCCAAGTCCCAGCAGGGCGCTATGGATCACAAGACTGTTGCGGTCATCGGTGACTCCACCTTTATGCACTCCGGCATCACGGGTCTTGTCAACATGGCGTATAACGAGTCCAATGCCACCGTGATCATCGTGGACAACTCCATCACCGGCATGACCGGTCACCAACAGAACCCCACCACCGGCTTCAACCTGAAGGGCGACCCCTGCGCCAAGATCGATCTGGAGACGCTGTGCCGTGCTGTCGGCATCAAGCGGGTGCGGGTCATCGATCCGTATAACCTTGCAGAGTGTGACGCAGTGATCAAGGAGGAGCTGGCAGCCAACGAGCCGTCCGTCATCATATCCCGCCGTCCCTGCGCGCTGCTGTAGTATGTCAAGCACAAAAAGCCCCTGACAGTGGATGCGGACAAGTGTGTCGGCTGCAAGGCGTGCATGAAGATCGGCTGCCCTGCCATCAGCATCATCGATGGCAAGGCAAAGGTGGACAGCACCCAGTGCGTCGGCTGCGGCGTTTGCGAGCAGCTGTGCAAATTTGGTGCGCTGCAGGGCGAAAAGGAGGAATGATCATGAAAACACAAAATGTGATGATCGTTGGTGTCGGCGGTCAGGGAAGCCTGCTGGCATCCAAGCTGCTGGGAAGACTCCTTTTGAGCAAGGGCTATGACATCAAGGTCTCTGAGGTTCACGGCATGAGCCAGCGTGGCGGCAGCGTGGTGACCTACGTTCGCTTCGGCGACAAGGTCTATTCTCCCGTCATCGACAAGGGTCAGGCGGATTATATCGTGTCCTTTGAGCTGCTGGAAGCCGCCCGCTGGACGGAATATCTCAAGCCCGGCGGAAAAATCATCGCCAACACCCAGAAGATCAACCCCATGCCCGTGATCATCGGCGCGGCGGAATATCCTGAGGATCTGGAAGGTAAAATGCGCGCTGCGGGCATTGATCTGGATGCCATCGACGCGCTGACCTTGGCGGAGCAGGCAGGCTCGTCCAAGGCGGTCAATCTGGTGCTGATGGGTCGTCTTTCGACTTATTTCGACATTCCCGAGGAGGAGTGGATGCAGGCGATCGAAGCCAGCGTCCCCGGGAAATTCCTCGAAATGAACAAAACCGCATTCAAGCTTGGCACGCAAGCATAAAGAAGGAGATGGCACAAATGCCGAACTATTATCAACCTGAAATCGAAACCATGCCCTATGACCAGCTTCGCGCCCTTCAAAATGAGCGCTTCCTGAAGCAGGTACGCCACGTGTGGGACAACGTGCCCTACTACCGCAAGAAGATGGAGGAAAAGGGTGTCACTCCCGATGACATCCAGTCCATCGATGATCTGCACAAGCTGCCCTTTTTGTGCAAGGACGATCTGCGGGAGGCCTATCCCTACGGTCTGATGGGCAAGCCCCTCTCCGAGTGCGTGCGCATTCAGTCCACCTCTGGCACCACCGGCAAACGCGTTGTGGCATTCTACACCCAGCATGACATCGATCTGTGGGAGGATTGCTGCGCCCGCGCCATCGTGGCGGCAGGCGGTACCAAGGAGGATGTTGTCCACGTTTCCTATGGCTACGGACTGTTCACCGGCGGTCCGGGTCTCAACGGCGGCTCTCACAGAGTGGGCTGTCTGACCCTGCCCATGTCCTCCGGCAACACCGAGCGTCAGCTGCAGTTCATGACGGATCTGGGCTCTACCATCCTCTGCTGCACCCCCTCTTATGCGGCATATCTGGCGGAATCCATCTACGAAAAAGGTCTGCGGGATCAGATCAAGCTGAGAGCAGGCATTTTTGGTGCGGAAGCATGGAGCGAGGACATGCGTCACGACATTGAGAATAAGCTGGGCATCAAGGCGTATGATATTTACGGTCTGACCGAGACCTCCGGCCCGGGCGTCGCTTTCGAATGCTCCGAGCAGACCGGTATGCACATCAACGAGGATCACTTCATCGCCGAGATCATCGATCCCGACACCGGCGAGGTGCTGCCCGAGGGCAGCAAGGGCGAGCTGGTCTTCACCGCCATCACCAAGGAAGCCTTCCCGCTGCTGCGGTACCGCACCCGCGACATCTGCATTCTGAGCCGCAAGAAGTGTTCCTGCGGCAGAACCCATGTCAAGATGTCCAAGCCCATGGGTCGCTCTGACGATATGCTGATCATCCGTGGTGTCAATGTGTTCCCGTCCCAGATCGAGACCGTTCTGATGCAGCAGGGCTATCCTGCCAATTATCAGATCATCGTGGATCGGGTAAACAATTCCGATACCTTCGAGATCATGGTGGAAATGAATCCCGAGATGTTCTCCGACTCTCTGGCCAAGATCACCAAGGCTGAAAAGGCCCTGGTGGATGCGCTGAAATCCATGCTGGGCATCTCTGCCAAGGTCAAACTGGTCAATCCCAAGTCCATTACCCGCAGCGAAGGCAAGGCCGTCCGTGTCGTCGACAAGCGCAAGCTCTACTAAGGAGGAACGTCTATGAATATCCATCAGATTTCTGTATTCCTGGAAAATAGAACCGGTCAGTTGGCAGAGATTACCAAACTGCTGGCAGAGGCGGGCGTGGATATCCGCGCCATCTCCATTGCGGAGACCGCCGACTACGGTCTGGCCCGCATGATCGTGGATGACAGTTACAAGGCAAGTTCCATCCTGCTCCAGCACGGCGATATCCTCTCCATGACTCCTGTCTGGGCCGTGGAAGTGCCGGACCGGCCCGCAGGCCTTGCGGAGCTGCTGGCAGTGCTGGCGGAGGCCCATGTGGATGTGGAGTATAAGTACTCCCTGTTCACCCACAAAGAGGGCAAT
>JAZNNV010000202.1:0-1789 GCA_045580465.1 Faecousia sp. | reverse complement strand
ATATAAGATCTGGCTGCCGACAGCGGCATAGCGGCGCTGCAGAGCAAGCAGGACATCGGGATGCTCCAGCACCCATTGCCCTGTGCAGCAGCCCCGGGGCATGCCTGCCTTTTGCAAATTCGAGCCGGTGGCGCCGTCCAGATAGCGCACACCCTGCGCGATCTTCTCATGAAGCTGTTGTTTCGTAAGCATAGGAAACCTCCCAAAGGGGTTGTGCCGTTATTATAAGCCAAAATGGGAAATAATGCAATTGACCTTTTGGAAAAAAACTGTTACCATAGTAAAAAATCGGAAAAGGAGAAGAAAACCATGAAAAAATCCGTTTTAAGAGAATATGCAAAGCTGATCGTCCGCTGCGGTGCAAATGTGCAGAAGGGGCAGGAGGTCATGATCTACGCAGATCTCGATCAGCCTGAATTTGTGCAGATGGTCGTGGAGGAAGCCTACAAGGCGAAGGCGAGCAAGGTCATCGTGGAGTGGGATTATCAGCCGCTGGGCAAGATCCATGTCCGCCATCAGACCGTCAAGACCCTCGGTACAGTGTCCGAGTGGCAGAAGGCACGCCGCCAGCACATGGTGGATACTGTGCCTGCACGTATCCATCTGATCTCCGAAGATCCCGACGGTCTGAAGGGTATGAACATGAAAAAGGTGGCGGCTGCCAGTAAGCTGCGCTATCCCATCCTGAAGCCCTATGCTGACCAGCTGGAGGGCAAGCAGCAGTGGACCATCGCCGCCGTTCCCGGCAAGGCATGGGCAAAGAAGGTCTTCCCGGGTCTTCGCACCAGTGTTGCGGTTGAAAAGCTGTGGGAAGCGATCCTCTTTACCTCCCGTGTGACGGACGATCCTCTGAAGGCATGGGAAGAACACAATGCCAACATCAAGGCACGCTGTGACTACCTCAACAGCCTTGGCATCGAGTCGCTGCACTACACCGCCGACAACGGCACCGACCTGACTGTGGGCATGATTCCGGAAGCCATCTTCTGCGGCGGCGGTGAGACCAGCCGTATGGGCATTTTCTTCAACCCCAACATCCCCACGGAGGAGTGCTTCATCTCTCCCATGAAGGGCAAGGCTGAGGGCATCGTCTACTCCACGAAGCCTCTTTCCTATCAGGGTCAGCTGATCGAGAACTTCTCCATCCGCTTTGAAAAGGGCAAAGCCGTGGAAGCCAAGGCGGAGAAGGGTGAGGAGCTGCTCAACACCATGATCTCCATGGATGAAGGCGCAGCCTACCTTGGCGAATGCGCTCTCGTTCCTGAAGCAAGCCCCATCGCCGAAAGCGGTATTCTGTTTTATAACACGCTCTTTGATGAGAATGCTTCCTGCCATCTGGCACTGGGCATGGGCTATGCCGATACCATCAGGGATCATCACAGCAAGTCCATCGAGGAATGCCGTCAGCTGGGCATCAACGACTCCATGATCCATGAGGACTTCATGATCGGCTGCGCCACCATGAAGATCGATGCTATCTGCCGCGACGGTCGTACCGTGACCATTTTTGAAAACGGCAACTGGGCTTTTTAAGAAATCTCGAAAAAAACAAAAAAAGTACTTGCATTTGTCGAGCAGATGTGCTATGATACTCGAGCGATTGTGATTGCTGGGGCAATTATGCCCTTTTAACTAATGAGAAAGAGGTGAACGAAATGAAGGAAGGTATCCATCCCAACTACGAACAGACTACCATTCGCTGTGCTTGTGGTAATGTCTTTACGACTGGCTCCACCAAGAAGGACATCCGTGTTGAGATCTGCTCCAAGTGCCACCCTTTCTATACCGG
>JAZNNV010000201.1:0-6740 GCA_045580465.1 Faecousia sp. | reverse complement strand
CACAGAACGACATGGCTACGATCCGACTTCTTGCGGAACAGCAGCGTGATGCACCACAGACCGGCAAGACCGACCAGGGTGTAAATGATGCGGCTGAGAATAGCATCCTGACCGCCGAAGATCCATGCAACAAGATCAAACTGGAAAATGCCGACCAGGCCCCAATTGAGGCTGCCGATAATGGAAAGGATCAATGCGATGGTATCCATATGTTTACCTCCTTATTTTCATGTGGACGTGCATAGCATCTCCTTATTTGCAGAAAATTATTCATGCACTTGCCAAATTTGCCCCAATCGTCTATAATGAGCAAAACGACCTTTTGGAGGAAACGAAAATGACGACACTTTTTGAGCCTGCGTATGCCAAGCTGAACCTGACATTGGACGTTCTCGGCAAGCGCGAGGACGGTTATCATGATCTGAAAAGCGTGATGCAGACGATTTCCCTGCGTGACGATGTGGAGATCGACATCGGAACAGGCAAGCCGTGGACACTTCTTTGTGATCAGGAAGGCATCCCTTGTGACGAGCGCAACCATGCATGGATGGCGGCAAAGGTCTATTTTGATACCATCGGTAAAGACCCCGACGGTCTTGAGATCCGCATTACCAAACGCATCCCTGCAGAAGCCGGTCTCGGCGGCGGAAGTGCCGACGCAGCTGCTGTTCTTCGTGCGCTGAACCGCCACTACGGTTATCCGCTGTCCATTCCCGCGCTGGCAGAGTTGGGCGCATCTGTGGGTAGTGACGTGCCGTTTTGCGTGATGGGCGGCACGGCTGTGGCGGAAGGTCGCGGTGACCGCCTTCGCAAGCTGCCGGAGATGCCGGATTGCATCTTTGTCATCTGCAAGCCTGATTTTTCCGTCTCCACAGCACAGCTTTACGCAAAGCTGGATGAAACTGTGATCGCGAAGCACCCGGATCACAATGCCATGGAAAGTGCCATCCTCGCCGGTGATCTTGCGGGAGTTGCACAGAATCTTTACAACGTCTTTGATCCCGTTGTGACAGCAGATCACTTGGAGCTGAACTACATCAAGTCCATATTCAATTCTTACGGCTCGCTGAATCAGCAGATGACCGGCTCCGGCTCGGCAGTGTTCTGCATGGTGACGGAGTTCGAATTTGCTGCTGTGATCTGCAACATGCTTCGTGAGAATTATCCCCAAGTTTATATTGCCAAGCCTGTATATTTCTGACAAACTCCGTCCATACTGGTAGTATTCCGGTATGGACGGTGTTGTTTTATGAGAAAACTGCTCACATTTTTAATATTGGTCGCCATCCTCGTGTGGGGTGTTGGTGTGATCCGTGACCGGGTGACGCTGGATGACGGTGTGATCCGGCTGCATGTCGTTGGGGAGACTGACTCCAAAGAGGATCAGCAGATCAAGCTGCAGGTGCGGGATGCTGTCTTGCAGAAGATCAATTCCGTCATGCAGAAGATGCCTGATATGGAAACGGCAAAGGCATACCTGCAGGAAAATCTTTCGGAAATTGAGAGCATTTGCAATCAGGTGCTTGCGTCTGTTGGCGAGTCAGCAAAGGCTGCGGTGACCATGGTGCAGGAAAAATTCCCCACCCGGCATTATGACACCTTTTCTCTGCCGGCAGGGGTCTATGAATCGCTGCGGATCACCATCGGTGAAGGGGAAGGCAAAAACTGGTGGTGCGTGGTATTTCCGCGGCTGTGTGTTGCCACAACCTCCTCTGAAATGAAGGACACGGCGGTTGATGCAGGCTTTTCCAAGCCGTTAAGCGGCGCGCTGACCGGGCAGACGCAGTATAAGGTGCGTTTTTTTGTGCTGGATTGCCTCGGCTGGCTTGAAAATTGGCTGCACAAGGGTTAACACAAAAGGACAATACATTCTGTGACAAATTTTGCAGATTGTACTGTCCTTTTTTCTCGTTTTATGGTATAATGTAATTCAAGTAAGGAAGGTGATCAACATGTTGACGATATTGCTCAGCCGCGATTGGGTCGCAGGACGGGAAGAGATCCTCAGAAGGCTGGCTTCCGACGTTGCAAAGGAGCTGCCGGGGCGTATTTTGCTCGTCCCGGAGCTGATCAGTCACGATACGGAGCGCCGTCTTTGTGTGGCGGCAGGGGATACGGCAAGCCGCTTTGCGGAGGTGCTGTCCTTTTCGCGCCTTGCCTCGAGGGTTTCCGAGCAGGCTGGCGATGCTGCGATCCCGTGCCTTGACAATGGCGGACGGATCGTCGCCATGGCAGCAGCGACCCGTCAGCTGCACAGTCAACTGAAAGCCTATGCAGCGGTGGAAAACAAGCCTGAATTTCTCAAAGAGCTTGTGGATGCAGTTGACGAATTCAAGCGCTGCTGCATCACCGCACAGATGCTGGCAGATGCATCTGCCCAGACAGAGGGAACGCTTGCACAGAAGCTCTATGAGCTTTCTCTGATCCTTGAGAGCTACGATGCGCTGTGTGCTGTCGGTCGTCGCGATCCCCGGGATCGGATGACATGGTGTCTTCAGCAGCTTGCGGATTGCGATTTCGCGGAAAAGCGCGTTTTCTACATAGACGGCTTCCCGGACTTTACCCGCCAGAATATGGCGATACTGGAGCATTTGATCTGTCATAGTCCGCAGGTGACGGTGTCTCTTAACTGTGACTGCCCGGATTCGGATGCCATGGCATTTGAAAAGGCGGGTGAAACCTGCGCGGAGATCATCCGATGCGCCAAGCGTGCCGGTGTACCATATGAGGTTGTTGAGGTTCCCCCGGAGCATAAGCTGCTTCCGTTCTGCGAGCATATTTTTCAGGGCAATCTCTCTGACAAACTCCGTTTTGACGGACAAGTGCAGGCGGTACGTTCCGACTCCGTGCAGACGGAGGTTATGGCTGCCTGTGATCATGTGATCGAGCTGGTACGCAACGGCTGCCGCTATCGGGACATCAGCATCGTCTGCGCGGATCTGAATGCTTATCTTCGGACTGTGCAGCTGGTTTGTAACCGTTGCGGCATTCCGATCTATCAGGCGGGAACAGAGGATATTCTGCAAAAAAGTGTCATTTCCATGGTTCTTGCGGCAATGGATGCCGCCCTTGGCGGCTTTGAACAGCGTGATGTTCTGCGATACCTTAAATCTGGTCTTGCACCCATTGATCTGGACACCTGCGATCTTCTTGAGAATTACGTGATCACTTGGGGCATCCGGGGAAATGCGTTCCTGAAGGAGTGGGTCAACCATCCTGAGGGCATTGCAGGGGAATGGAATGAAGAAGCCCAACTGCAGCTGCGTCGTTTGAATGATGCCCGTGTGCGGGCAATCACGCCGCTCGAAAAGCTGGCGCGTGATTTTAAGAACGCAAAGAACCTTTCTGATCAGGTAAATGTGCTGTATGCCTTCCTGGTGCAGATCGGTCTTTCGACCCGTCTTGAGCAGTTGGCGAAACAGATGGATGAAGCTGGTGATCAAAGAGAAGCCCAGATCCTCAATCAGCTTTGGGAGATCCTGCTTTCTGCTTTGGAACAGATGTACGATACCCTCGGACAGTCCGTTTGGGACGGCGAGGTCTTTGCACGGCTGTTTACGCTTCTTTTGAGCCAGTATGATGTTGGCACGATCCCGCCGGTGCTGGATGCGGTGATGGTCGGTTCGGTCAGCGCCATGCGCTGCCAGCAGGAGAAGCACCTGATCGTCCTTGGCGCTGCTGAAGGTGCGCTGCCGGGTTACGGCGGCTCTGCGGGCTTGCTGACCGATCAGGAGCGCGTGATGCTCCGTCAGATGGGCGTACCCCTGACCGGCGGCGCGATCGAGGGCATTCAGGCTGAATTTGCTGAGATCTACGGCGTTTTCTGCGGCGCTCGGGAAAGCATATACGTATCTTGTCCCGATGGGGAGGAGTCCTATTTATTCCGACGCATTGCCAAAATGGCAGGCGGCGAACGGATTGCTTCCGCTCCCATGGGCGCTGCCGGCTGTGATCCCTGCGAAACCGGCGCTTATCTTGCCAAATTCGGCGCAAAGGACACAGCTGAGCGGCTTGCTGTGCTTGCATGGTATGATAATGCCTGCGAAAAAGCTGCATATACCATCGGTAACGTCGAACCTGCGAACATTCCGCACCTTTATGGCAAACAGCTGCGCTTGTCTGCATCACAGGTGGATCGCCATGCAGAATGCCGGATGTCCTATTTCCTGAAATACGGCTTGCGGGCAAAGGAACGGAAGGAAACAACAGTTGATCCTGCAGAGTTCGGCACGTATGTCCATGAGGTACTGGAGCTGACGGTGGGGGATGTGATGGAAAAGGGCGGTTTTGAGGCGGTCTCTCTGGAAGAGATGATGGAAATCGCTTCTGCCCACTCCGAACGCTATTCACGGGAACACTTTGCCCAGCTGGATTCCAAGCGGCAGGACTATCTCTTCCGCCGCAACTGGCACGAGCTGGAGATGGTCATCCGGGAGCTTTGGGAGGAGCTGAAGGAGTCAAGCTTCCTGCCGGAGTATTTTGAGCTTGATTTCAGTGACGGCGGTGAAATGCCGCCTATCGCTCTCGGCGGTCAGATGTCTGCTGTCTTGCGGGGCTTTGTTGACCGTGTCGATATTTGGAAGAAGGGCGAGCTGCACTACTTCCGCGTGGTGGACTATAAGACCGGCAAGAAGGATTTTGACTACTGCGATGTTTTTAACGGTGTGGGCTTGCAGCTGCTGCTGTACCTCTTTGCCTTGGAGCAGGAAGGCTCGGATGTGATCGGCGGACAGCCCGTTGCAGCCGGTGTGCAGTATTTTCCTGCCCGTGCGCCTCTGGTATCGGCTGACGGTCGTTTGACCGATGAGGAGGCAGCAAAGGCACGTCGCAGCGAGTGGAAGCGAAAGGGTCTGCTGCTTTCTGATGATGAAATTATTCATGCCATGCAGCCAGAGGAGCAAATGCACCGCCTTTGCTGCACCCGCAGAAAAGACGGATCCCTCTCCGGCGATCTGGCGGATCGCAGTCAGCTGAAGCTGCTGCGTGCGTATGTATTCAAGGTTCTTGCGGATATGGTCGATGTGATCGCATCCGGCGATATTACACCCAATCCCTATACCCGCGGCACTTCCCACGATGCATGCACCTACTGTCCTTATGCCAGCATCTGCCATAAGAGCGAATTACAGACCCGCCGCAATTATAAAGCGATGACCGCGCCCCAATTCTGGGAGGAGATCGGAAGGGAGATGAACCGCCATGGCTGAGAAATTGACCCCTCAACAGCAAGCTGCCGTTGACAATCGTGGCGGACGTCTTCTGGTATCGGCAGCCGCAGGATCTGGTAAGACCAAGGTTTTGGTTGACCGATTGATGAAGTATCTTCTTGATCCTGACGATCCCGCGGATCTTGACGAATTTCTGATCATTACATACACAAAGGCTGCGGCGGCGGAGCTGCGGGGCAAGATCGCTTCGAAGCTCTCCGAACGCATGGCGGAGCAGCCGGAAAACACCATCTGCAGCGGCAGATGCAGCGGCTTTATCTGACAAAAATCTCTACCGTTCACTCCTTCTGTGGTGACGTGCTACGGGAATACGCTTACCTTGTGGATCTGCCGTCGGACTTCCGGGTGGCGGATGAAAATGAATGTGCTCAGCTCCGGGAAAATGCAATGGCGCGGATTTTGGATGGGGCTTATAAGGAGTCTGAAGACCCGGACTTTCGTGCTTTTGTAGACTCTCAGGGCTTGGGTCGTGATGACCGGCTTGTTCCGCAGATCCTGCTGAAGGTCTATGACAGCGCCATATGTCACCTTGAACCTCAGCGATGGCTTGACCGCTGCATCGAAAACGCGAACACAGATGCACTGACCGATGCATCCCAAACCATTTGGGGAAATTACCTGATTGCTGAGCTGAAGCGGTATCTTGCGCTGCAGATCCGTTCTCTGACCTGTTGTGCGGATGCTGCCGAGCGGGCGGGGGATATGCCAAAGCCTACAGCTTTGCTCCGCGATACCATCTCGCAACTGGAAAATCTCAGTGCCTGCACAACATGGGACGAGATCTACGCAAAAAGCAGCATCGACTACGGAACGCTGACGTTTAGCAAGAAGATCGCCGATCCCGATTTGGCCGAGACCATTAAGGCGGTGCGAAATGCCTGCAAGAGGGGGCTGGAAAAGCACCTGAAGGCATTTTCTGATCCCAGCGATACAGTCCTTGCCGATCTTTCCCGCAGCGCTGCAGCTGTCCGGGGCATGATCAGGCTTGTCCGTGACTTTGAACGGGAATATGACCGAATTAAGAAGCAGCGCCGGATCGTTGATTTTGGCGATCTGGAGCATCGGATGCTGGATCTTTTGCTCGGCAAGAGCCGCTCCGGCGCAACCGCTGCGGCAGGAGAGATCGGTCGCCGCTTTCGCGAGATCATGGTGGACGAGTATCAGGATTCCAATGCGGTGCAGGATGCGATTTTCTCTGCACTGACAGAAAAACGGCAGAACTGCTTTATGGTCGGCGATGTCAAGCAGTCTATTTACCAGTTCCGTCTTGCTGATCCCGGAATTTTCCTGAAAAAGTACGAAACTTATGCAAATGCAGAGGAAGCTGTTGGGAATGAAGGTAGGAAAGTTATGCTTTCTTCCAATTTCCGATCCGGCGGCGCAGTGCTGCAGGGTGTGAATGACGTCTTCAAAGTCTGCATGTCACCGACAGTCGGCGGTCTTTACTATGGCGAAGACGAAGCGCTCCATGAAGTCGGAGGCCAAGCGGTCTTAGGAAGACAATTTCATCAC
>JAZNNV010000200.1:0-25666 GCA_045580465.1 Faecousia sp. | reverse complement strand
GGATCTCCTCACGGGTCTGCAGTCTCAGACGGGCGTCCAGGTTGGACAGAGGCTCGTCCAGCAGGAGGACGCGGGGCATCTTGACCAGCGCACGGGCGATGGCGACACGCTGCTGCTGACCGCCGGACATTTCGCCGGGCTTGCGGTCCATCAGATCCTCGATCTGAACCAGCTTGGCAGCGGCATAAGCCCGCTCCAGCATCTCAGCCTTGGGCATTCTGTCTGCACCCTTCAGGTTCTCCAGCGGGAACAGAATGTTCTGCTTCACGGTCATGTGGGGGTACAGTGCGTAGTTCTGGAACACCAGACCGACGCCTCTGCTTTCGGTGGGCAGCTCGGTAACGTCATCGTCACCGAAGAAGATCTTACCGCCGGTGGGCTTCTGCAAGCCGCTGATCATGTACAGCGTGGTGCTCTTGCCGCAGCCGGAGGGTCCCAGCAGGCCGATGAGCTTGCCATCGGGGATCTCAAAGGTGAAATCGTTGACGGCAACGACTTCCTTGCCGGCCTTTTTGTCCCGGCTGGGGAAGATTTTTGTCAAATTCTGCAAAACAACTTTCATACAATTCCCTTCCTGTCTTTGATTTTTTGAAGTTGGTTTTCACATTTTAATAATCCGAGCGTTCTGCTTCTTCCGCGTGGATACGCTTTTGGTATTCCAGCAGAGCCTCGGGAGTATCAAAAATCATCTGGCTGGCGAAATCCACCGCTACGGTGCAGGCGATCAGGTCATGGATGACCGAGCGCGTGCGATTGAAAATCAGCAGACCAAGCTGCAGCAAAAGGATCAGGATCAGCACGATGGTGCCTTCCAGTCCGATACTGCCGAAGTAGAGCATCACAAGGATCAGCACGGGGATCATGGTCTCCAGCGTGTACTTGCCCAAAATTGTGCGGACGAAGAGCATAAAGGGTGTGATTTTCACACCGTCCACACGCATCAACGCCACATTAAAGACCTTCTTGCCCAGCGTCATGCCGTTGCCGAACAGAAGCGGAACCAAAAATTCCAGCAGCACGAATGCCAGCAGGATGCTCAGGGAAAGGATCACGAGGGTCAGCGTCATGATCATGCTGTAGGTATGCATCACCTCTTTGTCGGCATTGAGTGCCGCAAATGCCTGCTCGTAGAGCTTCAGCTCCTCTTCCGTGAGCTTTTCGTATTCCTCAAGGGTCAGGTTGAACTTTACGCCGTAGGTCGTTTCATACTGTTCATAGGCTGCATTCAGTTGGCTGCTGTAATTGTCGTAGCCGAAAGCATACGACAGCATTGCGGCAAATGCCGTTACCAGCACCACCAGCAAAATCGCATCCAGAAGCCACGCAGGAATCCGCTTTGACAGGCTCGCTTTTTGAAGATCAAATTTCATGGTTCATTCTCCGGGGGACGCTGTGCGACGAGGCACAGTTTCAGTTATACATAGTCTCCTACATTATAACATCAGTCATCGGAAAAATCCATACTTTTCTGTTTTTTTCTTTCATTTTTTTGCGATTATTTTCCCGCCCGTTCCTCCAGAGCGAGAAGATACTCTTTCGGAACACGCAAATCGCCCTGACCGATACCGATTTCGATATGGGGCTTGATTTCCCCGTGGTAATCGCTGCCGCCGCTGGGAAGAAGCCCATACGCCTGCGCGATGCGATGGGACAAGGCTGTGGTTTCCTCGTCGTAGGTAGAATACATGGTCTCCATGCCGTCCAAACCGCACTTGACCGCTTCGTCAAGAAATTCCCGCAGCTGGTGCTCATCCAAATTCAAAAACGGATGCGCCAGCACCGCCACCGCGCCGAGGGATTTGATAAAACGGATGGTCTCGAAGGGAGATTCCCGCTTGGGCGGGACATAATAACCGTGCTTGGGCTTCAAAAGCTTCGCAAAGGCATCCTGCACCGACTCCACATAGCCAAGGCGCGCCAGCTCCGCGCCGATCAGCGCCCGGTTGACCTGCCCCTCCGGGGTTGCGGCTTTGATTGCCTGATAATCGATGGCATAGCCCGCTTCCTTCAGCCGGCGCACCAGCTGAATATTGCTTTCTTCCTTGCGGCGGTGATATTCCTCTGTCTTCGCCGTCACGGCAGCAAAATGCGCCGGGCGCAGGAAAAGACCTAAAATATGCAGCTCGATCCCGTTATAATCAACGGAAAACTCCGCACCGGGAATTGCCTTGATCGCACGTCCCCGCGCCGCCTCCAAAAAGGCAGGAAGACCGCTCACCGTATTGTGATCGGTCAGCGCAACGGCGCAAAGTCCCGCCTGTTCCGCCAGGTCAAGCAGCCGCGCGGGGCTGTCCGTTCCGTCGGAAAAATCAGAGTGTGTATGAAGGTCACAGTACTTCGTCATATACCTCTCCCCTATCGTTGTGTATCAGTATATTTCTATTGTAGAGGTTATCTCTCAGGCTGTCAAGCGACTTTGAAATTTGTCGAGGGCAGCAGAAAAAGCCTTGCCATTTGCCGCCCGATGGGGTATAATTGAAAAATAGATTTGGAACAAAGAGGGTGTCTTCGTGGAAAAGCGCGCTTTCGACAACGAAAAATACCTGCAGCTGCAATCGCAGCACATCCGGCAGCGGCTGGCTTCCTTCGGCGGCAAGCTGTATCTGGAATTCGGCGGCAAGCTGTACGACGACAACCACGCCGCCCGTGTTCTGCCCGGCTTCGAGCCGGACAGCAAGCTGCAGATGCTCCTGCAGCTGAAGGAGCAGGTGGAGATCGTCATCGTCATCAATGCCGATGACATCGAAAAGAGCAAGACCCGGGGTGATCTTGGCATCACCTACGACAGCGACGTGCTGCGCCTGCTGCGGGTCTTTGACGGACTTGGTCTGTACGTTTCCAGCGTGGTGCTGACCCGTTTCCGGGAGCAGGATGTGGCAAAGGCATTCCAAAATCGGCTGGAGGGCATGGGCATCCATGTGTATCACCACTACGACATCCCCGGCTACCCCTCTGATACTGCCCGGATCGTCAGCAGCGAGGGTCTCGGTCGCAACGAGTACATCCATACCACCCGCTCCCTCGTGGTGGTGACCGCGCCGGGTCCCGGCAGCGGCAAGCTCGCCACCTGCCTGAGTCAGCTGTATCACGATCATCAGCGGGGCGTCAAGGCGGGCTATGCCAAGTTTGAGACCTTCCCCATCTGGAATCTGCCCCTGAATCACCCCATCAACCTCGCCTATGAGGCTGCCACCGCAGACCTCAACGACGTGAATATGATTGACCCCTTCCATTTGGAAGCCTACGGGGTCACCACTGTCAATTATAACCGGGATGTGGAAGCATTCCCCGTGCTGGATGCCATGTTTGAGCGCATCCTCGGCGCTTGCCCCTACAAATCCCCCACCGATATGGGTGTCAACATGGTGGGCAACTGCATCACAGATGACGAAGCCGTCCGGGATGCCTGCCGGCATGAGATCATCCGCCGCTACTACGTCGCCCTTTGCGACCATAAAAAGGGCAAGGTGTCGGACGAGGTGGTGCGCAAGCTGGAGCTGCTGATGAAAAAGGCAGGTGTGGAGCTGTCTTCCCGTAAGGTAGTAGCCGCCGCGCTGGAAAAAGCAGAGGCAACCGGTCTTCCCGCCGCTGCCATTGAGCTGCCGGACGGCCGCATCGTCACCGGCAAGACCTCTAATCTGCTGGGTGCTTCCTCTGCCATGCTGATCAATGCCATCAAAGCCCTTGGCGGCATCCGGGATCAGCTGCATTTGATCGCGCCGGTGGTCATCGACCCCATTCAGACCCTGAAGGTGGACTATCTGGGCAACCGCAACCCCCGGCTGCATACGGATGAGATCCTCATCGCCCTTTCCATCAGTGCCGCCACCAACCCCCTCGCGGAGCTGGCGATGGAGCAGCTGAGCAAGCTGCGGGGCTGCGAGGTTCACTCCACAGTCATCTTGTCGGAGGTGGACGAAAAGACCTTCAAGCGGTTGGGTATCCACCTGACCTGCGAACCACGCTTCAAAGGATAAAGAAAAAGTGCCTGCAGCCGCAGGCACTTTTATTTTGTTATCTTCTCTTCCACGTCCCGGTGGACAGCAGCGCCAGCATGGGGAAAACCTCCAGACGACCCGCCAGCATATCAAAGCACAGCACCAGCTTGGAAAAGGTACTGTAGCCGCTGAAATTGCAGGTCGGCCCCACTGCTTCAAAGCCCGGTCCGATGTTGTTAAAGCACGCCAGCACCGCGGAAATGTTGGTGCCGATGGAGAAATTATCCAGCGAGATCAGCATGAAGCTGACAAACAGCAAAATCACGTATGCCGCGAGATAGGCGTTGGTGTTATCCAGCACCTGCTCGTCCACCACACGGTTATTGATGCGGATCGCCTGCACCCGGCGCGGATGCATCAGCGTGCGGATGTTGCGGCGCAGCACCTTTCCAAGCAGCAGCACACGGGAGCATTTCAGTCCGCCGCCAGTAGAGCCGGCACAGGCACCAATGATCATCAGCACCATCAGAATACCCTTGGAGAAGGCAGGCCACTGGTCGAAATCCACCGAGGAAAAGCCCGTGGTGGTGATGATGCTGGAGACTTGGAAAAAGGCATGGCGGAAGGTCTCCTCCACTGTTGCGTACCGATCCCAAATATTCAGCGCGATCAGCAAGACCGCCACCAAAATGACACCCAGATACAGCCGCAGCTCCTCATCCTTGAAAACGCCCCTGATCTGCCGCAGAAGCAGCAGATAAAAGCAGCTGAAATTGATACCAAACAGCACCATGAAGACGGCTGTCACGTATTGCAGATAAGGACTGTAGCTTGCAAAGGAATCATTCAGGACACCGAAGCCACCCGTTCCCGCCGTACCGAAGGCAGTACATGCAGCCTCCAGCAGATTCATCCCTCCGAACAGCAGAAACAGAATATCAGCGATGGTCAGCACGATATAGATCAGGTAGAGGATCGTTGCGGTCTTGCGCATTTTCGGCACCAGCTTGCCCACATCCGGGCCGGGGCTTTCCGCCCGCATCAGATGCAGTGTAAAGCCGGAGCCTTTTCCGCCGGGGGAAACCGCCAGCAGAAACACCAGCACGCCCATACCGCCGATCCAGTGGCTGAAGCTGCGCCAGTAGAGCAGTCCGTCAGACAGTGCCTCCACATTTGAAAGCACCGACGCGCCGGTGGTGGTAAAGCCGGAAACGATCTCAAAAAAGGCATCGATGTAGCTGGGGATCTCCCGGGAGAACCAGAAGGGCAGGCTGCCCACCAGACTCATGACGATCCAGCTGATGGCTGCGCAGACAAGACCTTCCTTTGCACCAAAGACACCCGGCGCGCCCTTGCAGCTTAAAAACAGTACTGCGATCAGCGCACCTGCAATGGCAAAGGTGAGCAAAAAGGCATACACTACCGTCATTTCCCCGGCGCACAGGCTGATGATCATGGCAGGGAGCATCAAAACCGTTACAGCCGTCAACGTCTGGGCGACGAAGCGGCCCATCATTTTATAATTCATCGTCCCACCGTCCTTACAGGAACACGTCGCCCATCCGCAGCACGCTGCCCCGGTCTGTGGTGACGACCACCACCGTATCACCGGCATGGAACACCGAGTCGCCGTTGGGGATCTCCGTCTGACTGCCGCGGGTGATGCTGGCGACCAGCACGTTGGCTCTGGGCTTGAGATTTTTCAGAGGGATACCGCAGTTGGGATCGTCCTTTTCAACCACAAACTCTATGGCTTCGACCTGACCGTCGGCAATGGCGTGGACGGAAACGGCGGCACCACTCTGGTTCTGCATGGCGCGGACATAGCGCACGATATGGTTACAGACCAGATCCTTGGGGCTGATGACACTGCCCAGCTTCAGGCTGTCGAGAATGTTGCGGTTGCCGTTGTGACCCAGCTTGGTGATCACTTGGGGCATTTTCAGGGAGGACGCGTAAAGGGAGATGATCATGTTGACCTCATCCTCGCCGGTAAGGGTCACCAGCGCATCCATTTGGGACAAGCCGTAGCTTTCCAGCGACTCCAGATCGCTGGCATCCGCATGGACGATCTGCGTATCAGGGAGCATTTCGCTCAGCTGACGGCAGCGTTCGGGGTCTTTTTCCAGAATATGGACGGAAATGCCGCCCTTTTCCAACAGCGTCGCCAAATAATAGCTCACACGACCGCCGCCGCAGAGCATCACACGGCGGACACGGCGGGTCATGATGTCCAAATTCTTCAGCAGTGCCGTCAGCTCTCTTGTGGGCGCAGTAACGAAAATACGGTCGCCCTCCTGAAAGCGGAAATGACCGCTGTTAGGAACGAATGCCTTGCCGTCGCGCAGAACCGCGCAGACCAGCACGCGGCACTTGACCACGTCGGGCAACTCCATCAGTGAGACGTTGCACAGCTTATTGGATGCATCCAGCCGCAGCTCCACGATCTCGGAGCGACCCTTGGCGAACACGTCCCGGCGCAAAAAGCCGGGGTATTTCAAAAGCCGCTCGATCTCCGTAGCCGCCTGCCGCTCCGGGTTGACCGCCATGGAAAGACCGAACACATCCCGCAGATCGTAGATCTGCTCCGAATACTCCGGGTTCCGGATGCGGGCGATGGTATGCAGCTTGGGATTGATAGCATGGGCTGTGGTGCAGCACAGCAGATTCACTTCGTCAGCATTGGTCGCCGCGATCAGAAGATCCGCATCCTCCACACCTGCCTGAAGCAGCACCGGCATGGAGGCGCAGTTGCCGTGGACACCCATGGCATCCAGCCGCTCCATGCTGGAATTGAGGACCTGACGGTCGGAATCCAGTAATGTAATATCGTGACCCTCTGCGGTCAGCTGCTGCGCCAGCGTAAAACCGACCTTGCCGTCACCTGCGATGATAATATTCATAATAGCCTCCGTATTCCGAAAGAATCGAGCATGAACAGCTACATTGTAGCACTCTTTTTGTCATTTTACAACCATCTTTCTTTATTGGCTTCACCAGAAAAAAATATTGCAAAACGGACACAGTTGGGTTATAATGACACAGTTAAAAGACATCCCAGTTGGAAGGGACTCTCTCTTCCGGAAAAAATGAGGCTTTACCTATGGAAAGAAAAGTTGGAACAACCTCCCGCGGTATCCGTGGTCCGATCATCCGTCAGGGTGACGATCTTGCGGACATCGTGGTCAAGAGCGTTTTAGAAGCAGCTGAGAGCGAAGGCTTCCGGCTGAATGACCGGGACATCGTTGCGGTTACCGAATCCGTCGTCGCCCGTGCGCAGGGCAACTATGCGTCCGTCGATGACATTGCCGAGGACGTCCGCCGCAAGCTGGGCGGTGAGACCATCGGTGTGATCTTCCCCATTCTCTCCCGCAACCGCTTTGCGGTCTGCCTGCGGGGCATCGCCAAGGGTGTGAAGAAGATCGTGCTGATGCTGAGCTACCCCTCCGACGAGGTGGGCAATGAGCTGGTCTCCCTCGACCGGCTGGACGAAGCCGGTGTCAATCCCTACAGCGACGTGCTGACGGAAGCAAAGTACCGGGAGCTGTTCGGAGAAAACCTGCATCCGTTCACGCTGGTCGACTATGTAAAATACTACGGCGATCTCATCCGGGAATGCGGTGCTGAGGCAGAAATCATCCTTGCCAACAACCCTCGGGCGATCCTCAGCTATACCAAGACCGTCCTGACCTGCGACATCCACAGCCGCGTACGTACCAAGCGCATTTTGCGCGAAGCCGGCGCAGAGCTGGTGCTGGGTCTTGACGATATCCTGACCGCCCCTGTAAATGGCAGCGGCTACAACGAGCGCTTCGGTCTGCTGGGCTCGAACAAGTCCACCGAGGACTCCGTCAAGCTCTTTCCCAAGGAGTGCGGCGATCTGGTGCTGGACATCCAGAAGCGTCTGCTCGCCGCCACCGGCAAGCACATGGAAGTGATGGTCTACGGCGACGGCGCGTTCAAAGACCCCGTGGGCAAGACCTGGGAGCTGGCTGATCCCAGCGTTTCCGTGGCGCACACCCCTGGTCTGGAGGGTACGCCCAACGAGCTGAAGCTGAAGTATCTGGCGGATAACGATTTCGCCGATCTGTCCGGCGAAGCCCTGAAGGAAGCCATTGAAGCGCGCATCCGCGCCAAGGGCGATCTGGCAGGCTCTATGGCATCTCAGGGTACGACTCCCCGCCGCCTGACGGATCTGATCGGCTCTCTGTGCGACCTGACCTCCGGCTCCGGCGACAAGGGTACACCCATCATTCTGGTGCAGGGCTATTTCGACAATTATACCATGTAAACGACACGGACCGATGCATTTCGCATCGGTCTGATTCTGTCTATAGAAAGCCTCCCTTGTGCAAAGGGAGGTGGCAAAAATCTTTGATTTTTGACGGAGGGATTGTAGCGTTTCGAAACAGCACAATCCCCCACCGCTTCGCGGAGCCCCCTTTACACAAGGGGGCCTTGTTTTATCTTCCGAACTTTTCCGCCGCGGACTTCATCATCTCCCGGATGGGGAGATTGTAGGGGCAGCGATCCTCACACACGCCGCAGCCGATGCACTGGGAGGCGGTGTTTTTCAATGTGGCATAGCGCTGATGCGCCCAATCCTCCAAGCCATAGCGGGACAGATACCCCTCAAACAAAAATACCGACGGAATGGAAATGCCCACCGTGCAGGGGGCGCAGTAATTGCAGCGGCGGCAGAAATTCGTACCCAGCTGGCGGCGGATCTGCGCGATCGCCGCTTCTTCCTCACTTGTCAGAGGTGTTTCATTGCTGACAGCGGCAATGTTCTGCTCCGCCTCCCGAAGCTCTGCCATGCCCGGGATGGTCAGGGTCACATCCTCATTGGCGCAGATATAGCGCAGACCGATGGTCGCATCCTCGATGGCACCGCCTGCCAGCGGCTTCATATCGATAAAGCCGATGTTCTTTTCGGCGCAGACACGGATCAGCTCCGCGCCCTGATTTTCCACGATGTTATAAGGGAACATGATGGTCTCCACCCAAGGCAGCTCCACCGCAAGGCGGAAAGTCTCGGCGGTATGGGTGGTCAAGCCGATGTGACCGATCTTTCCCTGCGCTCTCGCTTCATACAGCGCTTCCAGCGCGCCGCCGGGGGCAGCGACCTTCTCAAGATCCGCAGGATTCAGATTGTGCAGCTGATAAAGGTCGATGTAGTCCGTACGCAGATTGCGAAGGCTGGTTTCAATATCCGCTGCCATTGCTTCCTTTGTGCGCGCCATGCTCTTGGTGGCAAGGATGAACCTGTCCCGGATGCCCTCCAGCGCAACGCCCAGATATTCCTCGCTGACCGTATAGCCACGGGCGGTATCGATGTAGTTGATACCCTGCTCCATCAGGTAACGGATCAGCGTCTTGGTACCTTCGGCATCAATGCGCTGAATGGGAATTCCGCCGAAGCCCATGCGGGAAACCTTCAATCCCGTTTTTCCCAAAATGCGGTATTGCATATTTTTCTCTCCTTTGGTCAAAAAATGTTTGCATGCGTGTCACTTTTATAGTATAATAACACACTAAGGCAAATGACACAAGGGAAAAATAAAGAGTGAGGAAAAACGATGTTTGAAGCAATTTTAGAGCAGATTAAAAAGCACGACCGCATCATCATCCACCGCCACAAATCCCCCGACGGGGATGCCCTCGGCAGCCAGATCGGTCTGAAGCACATTTTAATGGACAACTTCCCTGAAAAGGAAATTTACGTGGTCGGTGACGGCGCGGGTCACTACAGCTTCATGGACGACAGCGTCATGGACGAGATCGACGACGGCTTGTATGCCGACGCCCTCGCCATCGTGCTGGACACCTCTGCCAAGCACCTGATCAGTGATGAACGCTACCCCACCGCCCATGCCACCGCCCGGATGGATCACCACATTTTTGTGGAGAAGATCTGCCAGTACGAGGTCACCGATACCTCCTTTGAAAGCTGCTGCGGTCTGGTGACCGCCTTTGCCCTTGAAAGCGGACTGAAGCTCTCCCCCATGAGCGCAAAATCCCTCTACACCGGCATGGTAACAGACTCCGGTCGCTTCCGCTACGACTCCACCTCCTCCCAGACCTTCCGTCTGGCAAGCGCCCTGATGGAGCAGCCCTTTGACACGGGAGACATCTACCGCAACCTCTACGCGGACGACCTCTCCCGCATTCAGCTCAAGGCACGCTTCGCCCTGAAAATTCAGCTGACAGCTTGCGGTGTTGCCTATATCTACACCACCAAGGAGGAGCTGGCGGCGCTGAATACAGACACCTTCAGCATCTCCCGGGGCATGGTCGGCACCATGTCCGACATCAAGGGCGTTTCCCTGTGGGTCAACTTCACGGAAACGGAAGCTGGCGTGCTCTGTGAGCTGCGCTCCAACCGCTACAACATCAACCCCATCGCCGTCAAGTACGGCGGCGGCGGTCACGCCAAGGCAAGCGGCGCAACCGTCGCAACCAAAGAAATTGCAATGCAGATGCTCAGCGATCTGGACGCGCTGACGAAGGAGTAACTATGAATCTGGAAATCAAGCAGGCGATCCTGCAGAAAATCAAAGAATATGACCGCATTATTATCATGCGCCACTTCCGCCCCGACGGCGATGCCATCGGCTCGACCAAGGGTCTGTGGACCATTTTGAGAGACAGCTTCCCCGAAAAGGAAATCTACCTTCTGAACGAGGACTACTCCAATCACCTCGCCTTTTTGGGCGGTGAGAGCGAGCCGATCCCCGACGAGCTGTATGCCGATGCCCTGTGCATCGTGCTGGACACCGGCACCATCGACCGCGCTTCCAGCAAGAAGCACGCTCTTTGCAAGGAGATCATCAAGATCGACCACCACATCGACCACAATCCCTACGGCGACTTGTCTTGGGTGGAGGATTTCCGCAGCTCCGTGTGCGAGATGGTGGTGGACTTCTACGACACCTTTAAGGGCGAGCTGGTGCTGAGCAAGGAAGCCGCCACTTATCTCTACGCCGGCATGGTCACCGACTCCGGCCGCTTCCGCTTTGACTCCGTCACCGGCGATACCCTGCGCCTTGCGGCGATCCTGCTGGATGCCGGCATTGATACCGAGGTGCTGTTTGCAAACCTCTACCTGAAGGAATTTGAGCAGTTCAAGTTCCAAGCGCACATCTACGATGCCATGCGCATCACCGAAAACGGCGTTGCCTATGTCTATGTGGATCGCGCCATGCAGGAGAAGTTTGGCTTGAGTCCCGAGGATGCCAGCGCATCCGTGGGCTACATGGAAAAGATCAAGGGCTGTCTGTGCTGGATCGCCTTCATCGAAGCACCCACAGAGGAAAAGACCATCCGTGTGCGTCTGCGCTCCCGCTTCGCGCACATCAACACCATCGCGGAAAATCACCACGGCGGCGGTCATGCCTGTGCCAGCGGCGCAACCGTCTACAGCGAAGAGGAAATGGCACAGCTGGTTGCCGAAGCCGATGCGCTGATCAAAGAATACAAGGAAAGTCATGAGGGCTGGCTATGAGAATCCTGATCACCAACGATGACGGCATCTATGCCGAGGGCGTTATGCCCCTGATCGAGTGGGCGAAGACCAAGGGCGAGGTCACAGTCATCGCACCCAAGTGCGAGCAGAGCGCCAAGAGTCACAGCATCGAGATCCACAAGCCCTTCGAGGCAAAGAAAGTGGATCTGTGTCCCGGTGTGACCGCCTATGCGGTGGACTCCTCCCCCGCTGACTGCGTCCGCTTTGCGATCCTCGGACTGAAAATGCAGTTCGATCTGGTCATTTCCGGCGTCAACCGGGGACTGAACATCGGTCGCGACATCATGTATTCCGGCACAGTTTCCGCCGTGATGGAAGCCGGCAATCTGGACACCCGTGGTCTGGCGGTGTCTACCTCTCCCGACTACTACCCGGAAGCGGTCAAGCACATGGACGAGGTCTTTGATTATCTCTACAAACACGACCTCTTCAGCAGAAATCTGATCTATAATGTCAACGTCCCCCGGGACAATGACGGCACCTTCCGCATCACCCGTCAGGGCGGCAATTACTACTCGGACAAGTTCGCCGACGTGGGCAACGACATGTACCTGCCCTGCGGCATTGATGTTTTCACCGCCTGCGGAAGCAAGGAGCTGGACACCGACGCGACCCTTGTGGACAAGGTGATCTCCGTGATGCCCCTGACGGTCGACCGCACCGATCTGGATCTCTACCGCCAACTGAAAGAAGAACTGTAAACATAAAGGCTCCCTTTTCACAAGGGAGCCTTTTATGAAGAAGCACCCCAAGGCGATGCCTTGGGGTGCAATTATTTATCAGAAGTATCTGCGCTTGCTGATCACCAGAACAGCCAGTGCAACCACCGCTGCCATCACGCCAAAGACGGGAAGCAGCATGACGGAGTCACCGGTGCCGGTGTTATCACCATCATCGGGTTCACCGGGAACGCTGGGCTCCGTGGGTGTGGTTTCACCCTGCTCGAAGTCGGCTTCCTGCGCTCTGGTTACCGTCAGGGAGTCGATGGCATAATCGCCTTCTTTTCTGATGTCGCTATACTCCAGCGCAAAGACGATATATGCCTTTGCGGCGCCGGCAGGAGCAACGGCTTCCACAGCAGCTTCTTTCCATTCGCCATAGGCATCACCAACAGCGACCTTCTCCACTGCGAGAACTTCGCCGCTTGCACTGACAAAGTACAGTTGTGCTTCGCCGGCAACAACGTCGTTATCGACCAGCTTTCTCGTTACGAAAGCGGCAGTGTACTTGTAGCCAACTTCCACAGGGAATGCGGAGCTCTGGATCTTCCATGCGCCCGGCATCTGCATCAGCAGATAATTGCCGTCATGGCTCTGTGCATCGTTGCCAAGAGAGATCATGGATCCATAGACGCCATCGACATCATCGTTGGAGGTCCAGCCTGCGGGACCGGCATTCAGATCATTTTCATCCATGGGAGTCTCGAAGTTTTCCTCGAAGGGCTTCATGGGATCAACGGGAGCCGTAGGCTCAGTTGCCTCGGTGGAGGGTTCGGTTGCTTCCGTGGGAGGCTCGGTTTCTTCCGGCTCGTCGGGGGAAACCTCTCTGAACTTCACATCGTCGATCAGGAAGGTAACGACCTGACTCTTGACAGAGCCGATCTCGATGGTCGCTTCAGTAACGCCCTCGGGAACGGTGACAGTGATGGAGTTCAGTGCCCATCTGTCCTCCTGGACGACCTTCTGAAGTACGTCAACATCGGTGCCAAGACCGAAGATCGCAAGGTAACCGCCGCTACCCTCGGTGACCCTGACCCATGCGGTGAGTCTGTAGGTCTTGCCCGCCTCAACAGGAACTTTCTGCGTGGTATAGTAGCCGGCACCGTCGGTTTCGTCCGCAAACTTCAGTGCAGCGCTGCCGCTGTGCTTGTCATTCTTGTAGGAAGAATACACGGCACACCACTTCCAGCTTGCAGTACCCTCTTCGAAGCCGCCGTTGACCAGCAGGTTGCCGTCAGGCTCAGTTGCCTCGGTGGAGGGCTCAGTTGCCTCGGTGGAGGGTTCGGTCGCTTCGGTGGAGGGCTCAGTTGCCTCGGTAGAGGGTTCAGTAGCTTCGGTGGAGGGCTCAGTGACTTCAGGTTCGTCAGTCACTTCCTCAAACACCACATCGTCGATCAGGTAGGTGACCACCTGGCCCTTGTGTGCGCCGAATTCAACCTCTGCCTGAGTTGCATCCGCGGGGATCGTGACGGTCACGGAGTACTCCTGCCATCCGTCAGCCGTTTCAAAGGACACTGCGGTAGCATTGCTGATGCCGTAGATGCCAATATAGCCACCCTTGCCGCTGAGGATCTTGACCCATGCGGACACCTTGTAGGTCTTGCCTGCTTCAACAGCGACCGCCTGCTTGGTGTAGTAGCCTGCAGCATCGGATTCGTCGGCAATCTTCAGTGCGGCGCTGCCGCTGTGCTTGTCATCGGTGTAGGAAGAATATGCAGCACACCACTTCCAGCTTGCAGTACCCTCTTCAAAGCCGCCGTTGACCAGCAGGTTGCCGTCAGGCTCGGTCGCTTCGGTGGAGGGCTCGGTCGCTTCGGTGGAGGGTTCGGTCTCTTCGGTGGAGGGTTCAGTTGCTTCGGTGGAAGGCTCAGTGACTTCAGGCTCGGAAACAACTTCTTCGATGGTAACATCGTCAACCAGGAAGGTGACGACCTGCGCCTTCGTTGCGCCGATCTCGATCTCTACTTCCGTGACACCCTCGGGAACAACGATGGTGATGGTTTTCTGTTCCCACTCGCCGGACTGGACGATCTTCTCCAGAACAGCAATATCGGTACCAAATGCAGCAAGGTAGCCGCCGCTGCCGCTGAGGATCTTCGTCCACGCGGACACATTGTAGGTCTTGCCGCCCTCAACGGTAACCTTCCGTGAGGTATAGTAAGCAGCCGTGTCGGCTTCATCGGCGATCTTCAAGGCTGCGCTGCCGCTGTGCTTATCGTCAGTATAGGAAGAATACACAGCGCACCACTTCCAGCCTGCAGTGCCTTCTTCAAAGCCGCCGTTGACAACGGGGTTATTGACGACGGGTTCAGTTGCCTCGGTAGAGGGCTCGGTCGCTTCGGTGGAGGGCTCGGTGTCTTCCGGCTCCTCGACCACTTCTTCAAATACCACATCGTCGATCAGGTAGGTGACCACCTGGCTCTTGTGTGCGCCGAATTCGACTTCCGCCTGGGTTGCGTTCTCAGGGATCGTGACGGTCACAGAATATTCTGTCCATTCGTCACTCTGCTGGAAGGACACTGCAACAGCATTGCTGATGCCGTAGACGCCAATATAGCCGCCCTTGCCGCTGAGGACTTTGACCCATGCGGAAACCTTGTAGGTCTTGCCTGCTTCAACAGCGACAACCTGCTTGGTGGAGTAGCCTGCAGCGTCAGATTCGTCCGCAAACTGCAGTGCCTTTTCACCGCTGTGCTTGTCATCTGCGTAGGAAGAGTACACGGCACACCACTTCCAGCCGGCAGTACCTTCTTCAAAGCCGCCGTTGGTCAGCAGATTGCCGGTCGGAACGGCATTGCCCGGGACGGGCGTGCTCAGCACGCCGACCGGGAGAATACCAATGACCAGTGCCAGACACAGCAGCATCGCCAATCTGCGGATCATTTCCTTACTTTTGAACATAAAATAATCTCTCCTTTCAATATTGTGCGAGATTAATTAAACATTTTTGCGCTTCTTGAGTACCAGAACAACAGCAACTGCAGCGCCTGCCAGCAGCACAACGATCACAGCGATGATGATCCACAGGGTGGCATCATTGCCGTCTGCTTCGCCGGGCTGAGTGGGCTGCGTGGGCTGTGTGCCCTCGGTGGGATCGTTATTGTCGGGGTTGGTGGGATCGGTGGGATCCTCAACAGGTGCTTCCTCAGCGACAACGATGTGGTTCTCACCCGCGACCAGCGCAACGGTCAACGCGCCGTTTTCGATCTTCAGATCTGCCTTCTCGCCGTTGATGGTGACGAAGTAGTCCTTCTCGGGAGCGATGGCGGTCAGGGTAATGTTACCCTCTTCGGCGGCGATGATCTGCCAGCCGGTGGAGGAAGCCACGATGTCGACCTTCTTATCAGAGGTAAAGAGGGTCTTGCCGTCATAGCTCAGAGTAGTCGCGCCGGTGGCTGCGAAGCCTTCGGTGACGATACCTTCCACGATGCCCAGAACAGATGCCTGCTGTGCGTCAGAGGTCAGCTTGCCTGCTGCCACGCTGCCGCTCTTGCGGTTGAACATCAAAAGGTCATACTTGTTGTCGATGTAGTTGATCAGACCGCCGATCACGTCCTCGGTGTCGTACACCTCGGTAACGGTGATGTCCTTGGACTCAGCGACCTCGACGCCAACACGGGCGATATCCAGACCGCATGCGTTGATCAGATACCAGCCGGGCTCATAGCCTTCGTTTTCGCCGGGGCCGACGATCTCGATCTTCAGATCATGATGACCCTCTGCCAGCTGCAGCTCGCCGAAGGGAATGTCCAGCATGTATTCGGGCCAGCCCGAGCAGTCAGCAACTGCACTTTCGTAGATACCGTCGATGGTTGCCTTGATCTTACAGCAACCGGTGGAAACACCCATATTCAGGGTCAGCTCATAGCTGCCGGCCTCCTCAATGGTGAAGGGGATGTTGATGTAGTCTCCCGCTCTGTTACCGCGGAAGAACAGACACATGGACGAATCGATCAGGTTTTCCTTGATGATCTCCTGACCCATGGGCATACTGGAGTCCCATGTCAGATCGGCGGGATCGTCCAGCTTCTCGGGCAAAGTGAAACGACGGTTGTTCAGGACATCAAGGAACGTCAGGAAGTTCTTATTCTTGTTTTCCGCAACGCTGATCAGCGTCATGAACTGATGTGCCTTGGTGGCTGCGGTAGCGGTGGCGGTAAAGGTCTTGCCAAACTTGGCAGTGCCGTCGCCGTTGGTATGCTCCACATCCTCCATCAAAAGCTGATCCTTGCTGATAAAGTTCACGTTGAGCATACTGCTGCCGATGGGCATAGACACGGTGTTGCCCAGTGCGCTGCCGGTTTCGATGGTCTCACCGTCAATCGAGAATTGCTGGCGGTTGCCGTTGTACATCTGCCATGCGTATTCACGGTCCTTGGTGGACAGCAGATCATCGATGATCAGGTAGTAGCCCTTGTCCTCGTGGTTGATCTGAATGGCATGGCGGTCAAACTTCTCCAGCACCTTGCCGTCGTAGTCAGAGCCGTAGGTATCAGGTGCAGTGCCGATGATGTAGGAATAGAGATTGTTGTTGAAGACCATCTTCGTGCTGCCCTTGCCACGCATCATCTGCGCAGAACCGTCAACCAGAATAACGGAGTGACCGTTGGTGGTCCAGAAGCGGCGGTCGGAGTAGTAGTAGCTGCCCACACCGGGGTCCTGAATCAGCCAGTTGCCGCCGAAGTTAAACAGAATGCCGTTCTGGTCCAAATGGTTATGGCTCATCTGGGAGTCGTTGGACTTCAGGGTCAGCATCATGTCCTCGCTGGCAAAGCCGGTACGCAGGACACCATAGCCGAAGCCATCAACAATACCTGCATAATCGGTCAGGTATTCCGGATTGGGTTCGGGATTCAGGTAAAGGAGATCGTAGAAGCAATCGCCGGTACCCTTGGAGTTGATCAGGAAGCCGTCAATGATGGGATTCTTGGTCAGATTCGAGAGAACTGCCATCGGCAGTCTCATGTAGGCGCCGATGCTGGAGTCGGAGTAGTTGGGATGGGTGCCGTTCTTGGGTGCGCCCCACATAACCGTCCAGTAGGGCAGGATCTCAGCGAAGAAGGGGTGGTCCAGCAGACCGGGCACATTGGTCGCCTTGCAAATCTGACCGATACCGGTGATGAAGGACTCCAGACCGTAGTCGGTATAGTAGTGACCCTCGGTGTTGCCGGAGAAGGCGTAATTATCCAGAGCGTTGTGTGCACACAGCAGTGCCACATCCAGATAGGGCTTGATCTCTTCGATATTGTCCTCGCTGATGATGGCTGCGCAGCCTGCCAGCAGACCGCCCATCTTCATCATGTTGACGTTTTGGGTGTCCATGGGTTTCACGTCTGCGCTCAGGGGGGCGAGGGACTTTTCAATGATGGAACGCTCGATCTTTTCTCTCTGCTCCTCGGTCAGCTCGTGGTACAGAACGTCATAAACCGTTGCCATACCCACGGTCATCCAGCCCATAGAGGCATCGGTCTTGACGCCGCTGAGGATCATCCAGTCATAGTCGCCCCACCACTGCCAATCCGCAACCTGCATCGCGAACTCGATGGCGCGGTCGGCATAGATATGCTTGCCGGTCATGGTATACGCAAGGCACCAGACCTGCATCATGTCACGCAGCTGGCTGGTAACAAGGCTTCCGAAGCCGGTCCAAACGGTCTTATCGAACAGCTCGCCGTTCTCATCCAGAGAGGCTTCGATATAGATGGGATCGTAGTAGGGGTCATTGGGGTCTCTCAGCACCGGGTAGACATCCATCATGACGTGCTTGCCGGTGTTCATGGAAACCTTGACCTGTGTTCTTTCCAGATATGCATCTGCCAGCTTCAGCAGCTCGTTATACTTCTCGTTCCATGTGAAGCCGTACTTGGTTTTCAGGGTGTTGAAGCGGCGCAGCTTGATCTGCTTGCCTTCTTCTGCGGTATAGTAGACACGGGGATGCTCATGGTTCATGCTCTCCAGAATATCCTCAATGGTGGGAGCCGTAAATTCAGACGGTCTGAAGGGCGGCTTTGCGGGAGTATCGGATTCCTCCAGAATCATCGCATCCACCTGAACAGCACCGCTGCCGCCGGTGGAGTACCAGATCTCCGCGTTCATGAAGCCCGCGCCCTCGGGAGCGACCATGCTGATCACGTACATCTTCCACTTGCCGGAGCCATCAGTACTGACCAGCTTACACTCTGTGGGCATGAGCTTGCCCTCTGTGTCGTACACGTTGAGGTTCAGGAAGGAGCTCTTACCGATTTCCAAATCCTTCATCATGAGCTTCAGATCGTAGGTCTTGCCGGGTTCAACAGCAATATAGCCGCTGCGGATGGAAGGACCGCCGGAGATCTTCTCCATCTGGAATACATATTTGCCGTTGGGGGCATCCGCTGCCTCCACGATCTTGAACTTGGCATTGCCGGTGGTCCACCAGATGGTGGGTCTGCCGTACTCATCCAGCTCCTCGAAGGAGTTGTTCATCTGACCGGGGGTATAGACCTTGATGCCGTCACTGCCGGAGGGAGGAGCCGGCTGGACAGGCACTGCGGGGTTGATCTCGTCCTTCGGACCAGTATAAACGCCGATCTTGAGATCGTCGACCAGATAGGAAATGGTCTGACCGGTGCTGTTGCCGAATTCCACGGTAACGGAAACCGCAGTCTTGGGAACCGCCTGGATCATGGTCGTCTTTGCCCATGTCTCTTCCAGAGCGATGGAAGTCATAAAGGCTGTGTCAGCAGGCACGAGCTTATTGTCAGCATCGTAGAACGCCAGCATGACATATGCCTTGCCGTCGCCGGAAAGACGCTTGGACATGATCGACAGCTCCAGTGCCTCGATGCCCTCGATATCCAGCGACTGGGCTCTGTAGGTAGCTGCCTTCTCGGTCTCTGTGGGAACTGCCTTGATCTGCAATGCATTCTGACCGGCGTAAACGTCATCGGTTACAAACGTAGCGGTTGCACCTGCGCCGGTAAAGCTCTTCCAGCCCTTGCCGCCTTCTTCAAAGCTGGGGTCAAGCAGCTGCAGAACATAGACGGGGGGAACATCGGGATCTTCCTTGCTGGGATCACGGGTAGAGGGAGCATCACTCTCGGTGACTGTCAGCTCGTCAACGGCGTATGCACCCAGCTTGGTCTCGCAGCCGAAGATAAAGTATGCCTTGACCGCACCTGCGGGAGCAAGGGCGATAAAGGACTCCTTCGTCCATTCTGTAAAGGTCTTGCCGACGATTCTGTCGTAAGAGCCAACTTCCTTGCCGGCTGCATTCAGGAAAACGATCTCTGCGTAGCCGGTGAAGTGGCTGTTGTTCAGCGACTTCTTCGCCATGAACTCGACGGTGTAATCATAGCCTGCCTTTACATCAAAGGTGGGGCTTTTTGCCCACAGGGCATCCGCCAGCTGGAACAGCATGGCAGAACCGGCATAGGCATTTGCACCGCTGACGCAGCTGACCTGACCTTTGTTGTTAACGTCGCTGTCCTGCCAGCCGGCAGGACCTGCCGCAGGCTTGGAGGAATTGTAGGCGTCGAACATCTCGGCGTAGACATAGGTGTTCTTCTTCACGAGCTTGACATCATCAATCGCGAAAGAAACCGTTGCGCTGGTATGAGTGCCGATCTCGACACGCATGGTAGTCGCGCCGGCAGGAGCGACTGCGGTCACAGTGACCGTGACCCATTCGCCGCTCTTGTCTTCCACATACTGAACGGAAGAACCGCAATAATTCTCATTGGCAACCTTGCCCTTGTAGAACCATGCGCTCACATAGGGCTTGGTCTCGCCGGAGATCCACTTGTATCTGAGTGTCAGCTCATAAGTATCATAAGACGCAACTGTGAAGTCCTGTATCAGACTGGTGTTGGTCTTGTTGAGGGTAGCTCCGCCGTCATCGGTCACGACAGCTGCAGTAAACTGCATAGCGCCCTCGACGTATTCGATCTTGGCCTGCGCGCCGGCGGAAGTCTTCCAGCCGGTGGCATCGCCATCGAAGCCGCCGTTTTGAATCAGATTATCATTGGTTACAGCTTCGACCTGCATTGCGCTG
Source organism: Faecousia sp. (assembly GCA_045580465.1). GTDB lineage: Bacteria > Bacillota > Clostridia > Oscillospirales > Oscillospiraceae > Faecousia. Next base: position 5,452 of record JAZNNV010000200.1, on the reverse strand, counting down.
CCGAAAATCCCCGCAGGCGCAAAGCCCACGAGCATCGAAAGGCACAGCAACAGCGCCAATCCACGGATAACCGGTCTGTTTTTTTGCATAGTAATCACCCCAGTGTGGATTTCCGACAAAATGTATTTCTTCGGATAATACAATTATATAAAAAATACAAACACTGTCTAGTTTCAAATTTTCTTATTTTATTGTATTATTTACTTTTCGTGGTCGTTTTTGCTATATTTATATCAGGTTTTTTGTTTGTTTTAACGAAAAAACGGCAAGGTAAAAAATGACAAAATTGTCCAAGTGTGGGCAAAAAAGAAGCACCCCAAGGCATTGCCTTGGGGTGCAAGCATTTCAATTAGTCAGCAACGTAGGGCAGCAGAGCGATCTGACGGGCGCGCTTGATCGCGGTGGTCAGGTCACGCTGGTGAGCTGCGCAGGTACCGGTGGTACGGCGGGGCAGGATCTTGCCACGCTCGGACAGGTAACGGCGGAGCTTCGCAGTGTCCTTGTAATCGATGCTGGTGACCTTATCCACGCAGAATGCGCAAACCTTCTTACGCTTGCGGGGACGGGCAACACGCTGTTCGTTAGCCATGAAGATTACCTCCTTGTAGAATGTGAAAAAGTTCAGTTAGGACTGCCGATAAAACCGATTGTTGAGCGGACAGCGAGGGATTTTGATGCAGATCCAGTTTTGAAGTTGAAGGAATACTGTTGGTATTTCAAAACTTCAAAACGCCGAGCTGCGGCAAAAGAGCCGTTGTTCCGCCGGCAAGGGGTTTGAGAGGGAGTCCTTAGAACGGCAGCTGTGCATCGTCGTCTTCCAGCATCGCGAAATCGGATGCGGGTGCGCCGGTGGGAGCAGAGTAGCCGCCGAATGCAGGCGCTGCAGGAGCGCTGTATGCGGAGCCGCTGTCGCCATCGCGCTTGCTGTCGCCGAAGTAGACATTGTCTGCAACGATCTCAGCGGTACGACGCTTATTGCCGTCTTTGTCGGTCCAGGAACGAATCTGGAGACGACCGGAAACCACTGCCATGCGACCCTTGGTGAAGTACTTGGAGACAAATTCTCCTGTCTGACGCCAAGCGACACAGTCAATGAAATCCGTTTCCTTTTCGCCGCCGTCTCTGCCGCCGAAGTCACGGTCAACAGCCACGGTAAAGCTGGCAACGGCGATGCCGCTGCCGGTACGGCGAAGCTCGGGGTCACGGGTCAGGCGACCCATGATGACAATGTGGTTGAGCATAGATTAGCCCTCCACGACGGTGGTCAGGCAGCGCAGGACGCCTTCGGTGATCTTCATCACACGCTCCAGCTCTGCAGGGAATGCGGGGTTGGTCTCGAAGTTCATCAGAACGTAGTAACCCTCGGACAGATCATTGACGAGGTATGCCAGACGACGCTTGCCCCCCTCATCGATGTTAGTCAGAGTACCCTCCGCTTCCACCATTGCCTTGAACTTTTCCACAAGTGCTGCGATGCCCTCCTCACCCAGAGCGGGATCCAGGATGTAAAGCACCTCATACTTACCGGTGATCTTAGCCATGTTGTTTGCACCTCCTTTTGGACTTTTGGCCCACGGTCGCGCCGTGAGCAAGGATTGCCCGCATACGCAGGCTAGTGTATTATACTTGCTTCCCCTCTGTTTGTCAAGGATTTTTTACAGAAATACGCCACTTTTTCCAACTTTTTCGTAGGAGACGCCCCCTACATTTGGAAACGCAACAACAACCATGTCATTGCGAGGGAGCAACCTTGGCTCCCCTCGCAGGGGAGCTGGCATTTGCGAGGAACGAGCAAATGACTGAGGGGTTCACAACCCTCTCAAACCCCTCCGCCCGGTGTACACACCGGGCACCTCCCCTATAGGGGAGGCTTGACAGACGTGGCAATCTCCTGCCACAATCTGCCGACATGCAACATTCTTCCGGGAGATCGCCACGGCATTTGAATCAAGGTATGATTGCCCCCGGCAATCATTTCGATTTCAGATTCGCTGCGCTCTGCAACACGCCCCTACGATAGGAAATGTTCCATAAATATTGTAGGGCGGGTGCTTGCTCCCGCCGGATATTTTGCTTCTGCAAAATATCGCGCCGCAAGGCGCAAATACCGCAGCGAAACAGCTGCGGGATATCCGCCCATCGGGGTCGGATATTCCGACGGCGGCAGCATTTTGTTACGGAATGATTGCCCCCGGCAATCATTTTGATTTAAGATTCGCTGCGCTCTGCAACACAGCCGCCCTACGATTTCTACGGAACACTTCGATTCGCTGCACCCGGAATGGCACGGCTTTTTTGTAAACATTCTTTGAAGTCTCTTGCGCGCAGAAAATGTGTGTGATAAGATTATATCTAATGTATCGCTCCTGTGGAGGTAATGAAAAAATGATCAAACGACTGGCCCGGTGCATCCGGGAATATAAGTGGGCGGCCCTGCTCAGTCCGCTGTGCATGATCGGTGAGGTGGCGATGGAGGTAACCATCCCGCAGGTAATGAAGAAGCTGACCGACATTGGCATCGAAACGCAGCAGATGGACATCGTGGTGCAGCAGTCACTGCTGCTGGTGCTGTGTGCACTGTGTTCTCTGGCATTTGGTGTCGCATCGGCATTCTTCGCCTCCAGAGCCGGCACAGGCTTTGCAAAAAATCTGCGGCATGACATGTTCCACCATGTGCAGAATTTCAGCTTTTCCAATATTGACAAATTTTCCAGCGCTTCCATTGTGACCCGTCTGACCTCCGACGTCGCCAATCTGCAGATGTCTTTCCAGATGATGATCCGTATGGCGATCCGCAGTCCCATGATGCTGATCTTGGCAATGGTCTCCGCTTTCGGCATCGACACGCGGCTGAGCCTTGTTTTCTGCGTTGCCCTGCCGGTTCTGGTGATCGCACTGGTCTGCCTTGTTCCGACGGTTTTCAAGATCTTCGACCGGGTATTCAAAACCTATGACCGTCTGAACAACATCGTTCAGGAAAATATCCACGGCATCCGTGTGGTCAAAAGCTTTGTCCGCGAAAATCAGGAGACCAGGAAGTTCACCGACACCTCCGGCTCGATCTATCAGGATTTCTGTAAAGCCGAACGCATCATGGCGCTGAACAATCCCATTATGCAGCTTTGCGTTTACGGCTGCATGCTGGCGATCTCCTGGATCGGTGCCCACATGGTGATCGCTTCGGGCAACAACGAGGCGGTCGGTCTGACCATTGGCGGTCTGAGCGCCATGTTCACCTACACCACCCAGATCTTAAGCTCTCTGATGATGCTGTCGATGGTCTTTGTGATGCTGACCATGAGCCGGGCACCTCTGAAGCGCTGCTATGAGATCCTGACGGAGCAGCCGGATCTGGAATCTCCCAAAACCGGCGCCGTTGCAGAGGTTTCGGATGGCTCCATTGATTTTGAAAATGTTTCCTTCCGCTACAGTGCCGCTGCCCAGCACCGCGCGCTGAAGGAAGTGGAGCTGCACATCCCCGCAGGCGCGACTGTTGGCATTCTGGGTGGCACCGGCTCCAGCAAGACCACGCTGGTGCAGCTGATCCCCCGCCTTTACGATGTCACCGAGGGCAGCCTGAAGGTCGGCGGCATTGACGTGCGCGATTATGACCTGCAGGTACTGCGCGACAACGTTGCCATGGTGCTGCAGAAAAACGAGCTGTTCTCCGGCTCGATCAAGGAGAACCTGCGCTGGGGCAACCCCTACGCCACCGACGAGGAGCTGGAGCATGCCTGCCGCCTTGCCTGCGCCCATGATTTCATCACCTCCTGCCCCGATGGCTTCGACACGCACATTGAGCAGGGTGGTACCAATGTCTCCGGCGGTCAGAAGCAGCGCCTTTGCATCGCCAGAGCGCTTTTGAAAAAGCCGAAGATCCTGATCCTCGACGACTCCACCTCTGCCGTGGATACCCATACCGACGCCATGATCCGCAAGGCATTCGCCGAGGAGATCCCGGGCACCACCAAGCTGATCATCGCCCAGCGTGTTGCCTCTGTGCAGGATGCAGACATGATCATCGTGATGGACAACGGCATGGTCCATGCGGTGGGTAAACATGAGGAGCTGCTCGCTTCCTGCGCGATTTATCAGGAAGTTTACCATTCCCAGCAGAAAGGAGAGGAATAAGATGCCTCCTGTCAGAATGCGCGGCGACGGCCGCAAGGCAAAAGATCCCAAAAAGACCCTTCTGCGGCTGCTGGGCTATATGAAAAAATACATTCCCACCCTTCTGCTGGTGGCACTGTGCATAATCATCTCCGCCTTCGCCTCCACCAAGGGCAGCGAAAACATCGGCAAGCTGGTCGATGATTTTATCAAGCCGATGCTTTCCTCCGGCTCGACAGATTTCACCCCTTTGCTGCACTACCTCATTCAGATCGCCTGCATTTTTGCCGCCGGTATGCTTGCAAGCTTCCTGCAGCAATTTCTGATGGTTTCTGTCAGTCAGGGTACGCAGAAGACGATCCGCGATGAGATGTTCTCAAAAATGCAGCGTCTTCCGCTGCGGTATTTCGACTCCAACACCGCCGGTAACATCATGTCCCGCTACACCTCTGACATCGATACCCTACGGCAGATGATCTCCCAGTCCATTCCCCAGACCGTTTCTTCTATCGTCACGGTGACGGTGATCCTGATCGCGATGCTCCGGGCATCCTGGATTTTGACGATCGTCATGTTCTTCACCGTCAGCGGCATCATGTTCGTGACGGTCAAAGTAGTGGGCAAGGCAGGAAAGTACTTCGTCGGTCAGCAAAGATCTCTGGGCGCACTCAACGGCTTTGTGGAGGAAATGATCCACGGGCAGAAGGTCGTGAAGGTCTTTAATCACGAGCAGGCGTGTAAGGAAAACTTCGACAGGCTCAACGAAGAGCTGTGTCACAATGCCTACACCGCCGGAAAGCTGTCCAATATGATGGGTCCCGTGAACAACAATCTGGGCTATATCCAGTATTCCATCCTTGCCATCATCGGCGGTATTCTGGTCGTTGCCACTGAGGAAAAAGCGCTGACGCTGGGCAATCTTCTGACATTCCTGCTCCTGAGCCGGAATTTCAATATGCCCATCTCTCAGGTCAGCAATCAGATCAACTCCATCGTCATGGCGCTGGCAGGTGCGGAGCGTGTGTTTGATCTGATGGACGAACAGCCGGAGCAGGACGAGGGCTATGTCACCCTCGTCAACGCCGAGATTAGCGAAGACGGCAGCATCACCGCCGTTCCCCACCACACCGGCAAGTGGGCGTGGCGCCATCCCCATCAGGCGGACGGTACAGTCACCTACACCGAGCTGAAGGGCGACATCGTGATGGATATGGTGGATTTCGCCTATGTGCCGGAAAAGCAAGTGCTTTACGACATCAGCCTTTATGCCCATCCCGGTCAGAAGATCGCCTTTGTGGGTGCCACCGGCGCAGGCAAGACCACCATCACGAACCTCATTAAC
>JAZNNV010000199.1:0-3305 GCA_045580465.1 Faecousia sp. | reverse complement strand
CAGGCTGAAGCGGCACGCGCTGAAGGCGAGGAGAAGATCCGAGAGCTGGAGAAGCAGCTCGCCATGGCAGATCCCGAAACGGCGGTGTTCAAGATGCGGTTCGACGCCTGGCAGGAGGCTTACGACAAGATGATGGAGCAGCTGGGGAAGGTTGAAAAAATGGACAGCGTCAAGGCGGACAAGCTCCGCGCGGCGGTCAAGGCTGTGTGTGAGGAGATGAAGGCATAATGGAGCGACTGACAAAACTGGGGCGTGTCATGGGAGAAGAGAAAGTCTGCTGTACACACTTTGACTGCAAAGAATGTAATGACCTCTCCGGTCAATGCTCAGATGGTTGTTCGTGGGAAGAACAGGCGTGGGAAAAACTCTTCGACTACGAGGAAACGGGGCTGGAGCCGGAAGAGATTCGAAATCTGGTGACAGCTTGTGCCGCCTTTTGCAAGAACTATGACAATGGCATGAGAGGTCGGCTTGAACAGTTAGCTGCGGCTGAGAAGGAAGGTCGGCTGTTCACGCCGCCCGTCAAGGTGGGCGACAAGGTATACAGCGGCACCTACGATGAAGTAACGAAGGAGTACGTTATTGGAGAGCCGGAGGAAATCGTGGAGGTTGGCACAAGGGGATTTTTCCTCGCGTGGGACAGCGATCCCGATTATCCGGTGGAGTTTCATCCCTATGAGGAGCTTGGGAAGGGGTTCTTTCTGACCTTTGAAGATGCACTGCATGCAAAGGAAAGGTTGGAGGAGAAAAAGAGATGAAAGAATTTCTACATTGCAGAGATTGCAAACACGACAAAGGGAAATGCGTCGGTGCTTCCAGACGTGGCGGGCACAAAAACTGTTTTGAAAGAAAAACGCTGACCAACGCCGACAGGATCAGAGCCATGAGCGATGAGGAGTTGGCGCAATTGATCTATCAAGGCATATCATCGGATGCGTGCGATTACTGCAAGGAGAACGACCACCATTGCACTGGGCGTACCTGCCAAGGGAAGGCGGACGCGGAAGTTATTCTCGAATGGCTACGGCAGCCGGCGGAGGAGGTGCATTAATGAGCAAGGCTGTATTGATTTCTATCCAGCCAAAGTGGTGCGAGAAGATCGCACGAGGCGAAAAGACCGTCGAGGTGCGGAAGACAAGACCTGCGCTGTACAAGCCGTTTAAGTGCTACATCTATTGCACTGCGAGTGGGATTACTGCTGCAGAGAGGGACAGAAACATCTTCACGGATATGAGATGCAAGGTGATCGGTGAGTTTGTCTGCATGTCTCACAGCATTGAGGAATACCACGCAGACGAAATGCCGTTTGGAGAATATGACATTGATGAAGATGTTTTGGCAGCGACTGGAATGACTGAAGAAGAACTATGGTCGTATGGACAAGGCGCAACACTCTACGGCTGGCACATTTCTAAGCTCGTGATCTACAAAGAACCAAAAGAACTGTGTGAGTTCTTTCATCCATGCATTAAGACAAAATATCCGCACTGCCTTGACTGTGAGCATGGATTGCATGATGGTGAAAAATCGGCGCTGCCTGGTTTGCGGTGGAGTGACGTTCCGTGCGATAACTGGGTGAAACGACCGCCCCAGAGCTGGTGCTATGTGGAGGAGATGTAGGGCGATGGCTGTTCTGATATGCGATGCAACGGATTGCAAGCATGGATCCAAGCGTCCTTTGCGTTCTTGGAAGACCCAAAGTGGCGGTAAATGCTATGGTTGCGCCCTCAAATATGCAGTGGTCTCCAAGGTATTTGATCCTGATGGAGACATTGAAGCTGTGGCAGGGAAAATGGCTGCTTGTTCTTTCTATGAGCCGATGGAAAAGGACACTCTCAATAATGACGAGGAAGGTGACAACGATGCCTAGACCGGTTGATGCGGATGGAAGCTACACACTAAAGGCAAGCGATTACACAGGATATTCACTTGCCTTTAGTGGTGGCAACATTGCAGTTATTGACGAATTTGGTCATATTGAAGCTGAGTTTGATGCAGGCGATATCCCCACCATCGAAGCCGAGCCTGTGAAGCATGGGCGGTGGGATAAAATACCCAACAGATACATGAGTATATCCAGCAAAGATGGATCTTACAGCGGACATGCGACAAGCCGCTCTGTCTGTCGTGAAGTCAATCCGAACGCATTCAAAACAATCTACTGCCCCAACTGCGGTGCGAAGATGGACGGAGGAACCGACCATGATTGAGCTGACTGCAAAGCAATATGAGGCGCTGCGGGCGCTGGAGGAAGCGGACGGGAGCATAAAGAAGGCGGCGAAGGCTCTGGGTATCCCGCCAAGCGCACTGGGCGGGATCGCGGGAAGGATTCGGAACAAAACTGGATTTGACATCCTGTGGGCGCCGGGTCGGAAGAACCTGCTGCGCAAGCTGGAAAAACAGAGCGACGCTGAGAAAGCGGCTGAGAAGAAGCCGTTCAAGCGGTGCGACAGACCGTGCAAATACCGGGCGACAGAATACGCCATAAACGGCTGCGATTATCTGATCATAACCGGGCAGTCACGAGGCTGCCCCCCCTGCGATGAATGTACGCGGTTTGAAGAAGGGGAACGGCGGACGGACATTCTGGGCGAATGGAAGACACATCGGGGGCAAACGCTGGAGGAAGCTGACATCTACACGATCCAGAGGGTCAAACGGCGGCTGCATTACAGCACATCGGGCTAATGACGGAAGAAAGGAGTAAAATCAGTGTTTCGGTTCAAGGCGGGGATCAATGTTTCATACGCCAGACAGGGATATATCTATTTCACCTCCCTGCGGTACAACGAGCTGCATGAGGACAAGCAGAGAAAGATTCGCCAGCTGTGCCGGGAGTGCGGGGGGCAGCATAGCAAGGCACTCTTTACGGCGGTTACGACCGAAACGCCGATCAACTTGATCTGCGACACAAATTACATCGGAGCGACGACATTGAAACGAATGAAAAAAATCTATTACGAGAGATTTCCGAAGGACTTATAAACGAAGCCCGGGGAGGTGCAAAAAACCTCCCCGGGCATAGCCATAGGAAATGTTTGGTGGTTGATGCGAGCCTGCCGATTGCGGCAGATTGGCATAAATTACCAAAACAAAAGAACGGCGGAATACATATATATAACGCGCGCACGCGCGTTGGCGAGCTAGGTAGGACGTTAAGTTTAGCGTTTTTTGGAGTAAAACGGGAGAATCGGAGGAAAGCGGCAAAATGGCAGAGGGTTACTGGGTCATCCGATCATACCAGGCGGGTGTGATCGGCGAGAAAATCAAGTACTGGGTACCGGGAACGAAGCCGACTGTTTCAG
>JAZNNV010000198.1:0-8166 GCA_045580465.1 Faecousia sp. | reverse complement strand
CAAAAGGCGCACATATACTGCTGCCCAGGAACGGCTGCGGCATCTTCACCGATGACAATCTCCTTATCACCGATCTGCATCGCGTGTATGATTTCATAACTGCCAGCCATGCGTTTCTCGTCCTTCATCAGCACTCCACCTCCTTGGCAGGACGGCCACGCTTCTTGCCATAATACATCCGGTATTCGGCAACCATCTTCTCATGGGCACTGGTGATGAAGCCGTTATCCTCCACATACTGCATGTAGGTGTGATAGGTGAAGCAGTCCAGATCCATGAAGACGCGAATCAGCCAGGAAAGAATCTCCTTCAGCTTACGCAGGAAGTCAGCCTGCGCTTCTGCATCGTCCACATACTCAAAGAGCTGCTCCCAGTGGCCTTCATGGTAATCCGCTTTCAGTTCCACGGACACATTGCCGTTTCCGTCGATCTGGAAGTCCATGCACTTGCCGTAGTCAATGAAGCGGACATATCGGTTCATCTGCCCATGAGTGACCTTGACAATGAGCTTGCGGCGCTCTGCCTTGGTCTGAGCCGGAATGGAAGTCAGAAGCAGCAGATACACCTTCTCAATGAAGTCCTGCTTGCGACTGGATGTGATTTTGGGGTTCTTGGAATTACTCATAGTAGCCTCCTTAATCATAAAAGGTAACTCCGGCATGTTGGCCATGCCGGAGTGAAGGGTTATTCAATGCCGGGTTCATTCTTACGGGGTTTGCCGGGAGCCTTGGGCTTGTGATTAACAGGGGTGCGAAGCTGTTCAGCGACAGACGGGCGTTCCTTTTCAGGATCGCGCTTGCCGTTGTTCAGGATGCCATCGATCATCCCATAGTCATCTTCCAGCAGCATTTCCGCATTTTTCAGCGGGTTATCCGCCAGAAAACCATTCAGTTCCTCCCAGCCCCATCGGTCAACATAGTGGACGCTGACCTGACCGCTCACCTTGAGTGCCACCACATCGCTCACCGACAGGCTGTGACCCTCAAAGTCCTTCGGATGCTCATGGTTGAACTGGAAGAACAGGTCATTGAGCAGCGCGGGAACCTCCTTGCCACCGCTGTTCGGCAGGGCGGCGGTATAGACCAGCTCATAGTTGCTGCGTTCCACCGGAAGGTTATGCTTTTTCAGGTAATCCATGGGCATGAAGCGAAGATCTTCGGTTTTCTCATGGACGCCCAGCTGGTAGATGGCGAAGGAATCAAAGGGATTGCTGATCAGCAGCTGATCCTGTTCCTGACCGACCAGAGTGCGGCCAAATTCCAGCTTCATCAGTTCATCATCTTTGCAAAGGTTCTTCATGATGTTCTCCTTTCATAAATATTACCCTCTGCTGGTGTAACAGAGGGCTGAATTATTCGACTTGCGGGGTGCTGCTGATGAATCGCATCAGCCCGTCACGCGCTTTTGTGATCTTGTGAACACGGCTGCTGAGCTGAGTCACGGTGTTCTGTACTTCTTGGGCGTTTGCACCATAGAAGTACCCTGCGGAGTTGCTGCAGATGGGCTTGCCATCGCATCGCAGCGCATTGATCAGACGCCGCACTTCGCTGCCTTTGAGGTGAAAGCTCTGCTCCAGCACTTTGCTGCACACCGCAGCACCTTCGCCTCGGTGAGACTGAAACAGATACTCACAGAGAGCGTCCTTGATTTGCCTGTCAAAGGGCGGTTTAGCTTTAGCCATGTGCAGCACCCCCATTCTTTTGAGTGTCGAAGGAGAATCGGAACCGTGCAGAACCGTCCTCCTTGCACTCCAGAAGGAGTGTGGCGTCGTAGGTTTTCCCTGTCTTTTGCGAGCGAAGCCCCTTGATCAGAACACTTCGATCTTTCAGTAGCGCCTTCACCAGTTTGGCAGTGGGCTGGATATGCTTGCCGTTCAGGAACTTGTTGTCCTTCCAGATGCAGAAAGCACAGCCCCGATTGCCGCACATGAAGCGATCATTGGTTTCGTACACCGCCATACCGCAGTGAGGGCAGACGCCCACCTCGTCTTTCCGGGGAGGAAACAGGGTTTGCGCCCCAGGCACTGGCTTGGCGTCGTGGTGCAGCTCTCTGACCATATCCGTGATGTCACGGATAAAGTCGTCAGGCATTTCTTCGCCGTGCTCAATCCGCTTCAGACGATGCTCCCACTCGGCGGTGAGCAGCGGAGACTGCAGCTGCTCCGGCAGTACCGTGATAAGCGCGACGCCTTTATCCGTGGGAACCAGATGCTTGGTACGCTTGTCCCCCTTACGCTCCACAAAACCGGAGGAAACCAGCTTCTCCAGAATCCCGGCACGGGTAGCGGGAGTTCCAAGCCCCTTGCGCTCTGCATCTTCAGGAGCTTCCTCCGCACCTGCATGTTCCATCGCTGCCAGCAGCGTATCCTCGGTGTAGTGCTTGGGCGGGGTGGTTTTGCCCTCTTTCAGCTTGGCAACCACAGGCCCCAGGGTTTCACCCACCTTTACTTCGGGAATCGGATATTCAGTTTCGCTTTTCTCACGCTTGTACCGGCTTCCCAGACTGCCCTGATAGGTTGCTTCGGGGATTTTCCATCCCATCTGCGTGATCACTTTCGCCTTGCCGGTGAAGCGGACGCCCTCACACTCCAGCTCCACACAGGTTTCCTCATATACATGGGCATCGCCCACAGCACAGAGCAGTCGAACTGCCACCAACTGAACAATATCCCGGACGCCGGTTGCCAGAGATTTCAGATCAGCTTTGAGCATACTCCGTGTAGGAATGATGGCGTGGTGGTCGGACACCTTTTCATCGTCGATGACCTGACCAGTATTGATGGGGAGATTCAGACCCGCCGTGTACGGAAAGGCTTCCTCCACTTCTTCCACCAGTTCCGGCAGCATATCTTCCATATCGCTGGTCAGATATTGACTGTCCGTGCGGGGATAAGTCAGGAGCTTCTGTTCATAGAGGGTCTGCATGTACTCCAGCGTCTGCTGGGCGGTATAGCCAAACATTCTGTTGGCGTCACGCTGCAGGGTGGTCAGGTCGTAGAGCTTGGGCGGCTTTTCGGTTTTCTTGACCTTGGTGACGCTTTTTACCACCGCCGATTTCAGATTGCACTTCTGGTAGATGGCCTCTGCTTCTTCCTTGCTTTTGATTCGCTCGGACTGCACCAGAAAACCGCAGCTCAGCTGCACCGTGTAGAAGGGTTCCGACTGGAACGCCCGGATGGCAGCTTCGCGGGAGACGATCATGGCGAGTGTGGGCGAAACCACACGCCCTACATTGAGAGTCGGCCCGTACATCAGGGAATACAGACGGCTTGCATTGATGCCCACCAGCCAATCAGCCTGCGCCCTGCACAAAGCTGCCTGATACAGCGTGTCAAAGTCAGAACCATCCATCAGGTTCAGAAGTCCGGAGCAGATTGCACTTTCCTCCAGAGAGGAAGTCCAGAGCCGCTTCACGGGCTTGGTGCAACCTGCCATGTTGTAGACCAGACGGAATATCAGCTCACCTTCACGACCGGCATCGGTGGCACAGACGATTTCATCCACCGTGGGGTCAAGCATCAGTCTCTTGATCGTCATAAACTGCTGCTTGCTCTTTTCGCTGACGCAGTATTCCCATGTTTCCGGTACGATGGGAAGATCATCCCATTTCCATTTGAGATAGCGGGGATCGTACTTGTGGGCAGGTGCCAGCTCGACCAGATGCCCGACACACCAGGTAATGATGCGACCAGGGCCGAGAATGTAGCCGCTGTGCTTTACAGATGCCCCGACCACATTGGCGATAGCGTCAGCAACGGTGCGTTTCTCAGCAACGATCAGCTGCATGGTTCACACTCCTTTCAGAGAAGGAGGGGTACTCAGCGTACCCCTCCCGGATGGTGGTATCAGGCATCGGATTCATCTTCTTCGTCCTCAAACTCGTACTCATCTTCGTAGTCATCCATACTGGGCGCAGCGTTGTTCTTCTTGCCCTTGACGAACCAGAACGCAGCACCGGCGATGGCGGCAATGCCGACGATCAACAGGAGGGTGGCAGAAGACGGTGCAGCAGGCTCGTCATCTTCTACGGGGATGGGAGTGGGCTGGACAGGAACCTCCGTGGGTTCAGGCGTGACATACACGATTTGAGGCGTGGGCGTGGGCTGAATCTCATCCTCCGACACGACGCTCATCAGATCGCGGTCATCAACAAGGTTGAGGAAGTAGGTTTCGTAAATCTCGTTTTCCTCGTCGATGGGCTTGTCGTAGTCAATCACCATGTAGTAGGTTTCGCCAGCGCGGGTCTGAACGGTGATGAACTGCTTGTTGGTGGACGCGGAATAGAGCATATCCAGCGTCTGCATATTCCCTTCGGACTTGTAAGGCTGACCGGGGCCGAGGGGAACATACACCGTTTCAGGCTCTGCCGTCACGGTAGGCTGCATGTAGTTGAAGTAGTTGGGATCGGGCGTCACGTAGATGATCTGCTGCGTGGGAGCCGTGGTAACAACAGGTGCTTCCGTGACCACAGGAGTAGCGGTGGGCTTGGAGCTGGTGCCGCTGGAAGAAGAACCGCTGGAACTGGACGGCTTTTTCGTATTCGTGGGCTTCTTGGTCGTGGTCGGCTTCTTGGTAGGCTTGGGGGTGTTAGTGGGTTCCGGCGTCGGTTCCACATAGTAGGGGTTGTCCAGAGTGACCGGATCAGAGAAGTTGCCAGCATAGTCATAGGCGCGGATCGCCAGCTGCTTGTAACCCAGCAGCGGGTCTTCCATACGCACATCCAGCTTGCCGTCCGTCAGCGTGGTAAACAGCAGGCCGTTGACCTGAATGCCAGCCACCTGAGACAGATCATCCACCGCTTCAACATGCAGCACCATGTCCTTGAAACCGGCAGTCACTTCGGGGGCATAGTGATCGAAGATGTTGATGTCGGCCTTGGTGTCAAAGTATTCACCATCTGCACCGAAGAGGCGGACAACGATCTTGGCGTTGTAGTACACATCAACATCGGTGTAATAGAAGCCATCATAGAGGAACACATTATCCTTGAGTTCCTCCCAGTCTTCGTCGCCCACACGGTACTTGACCTTATCCCACATGACATCGCTGCTGGGAGTGATCTTGATACGGACAGGAGCGGAGTAGCTGTTGCGCCAGGTGGACGGCACCTTGATCTTGACCTCAAAGAGGGATTTCAGATCAACAGGCGGTGTTTCAGGTTCCACAGGCTGTTCAGGCTCCACAGGCGTTTCGGGTTCCCCAACAGGGACATCAGCAGCTGTATCAGAGGGTGTATCCGAGGGCGTGTCAGAGGGCTGCTGTGCAGCATCATCGCCGGTTGTCTGATCAACCTCACCTTCGGTGGTGGGGGTATCGGGCGTTGCAGGCGTCTCGCCGCCAGCGGCGTCCTCGGTTGCCTTATCGTTCGCTTCCTCACTGGGTACTTCTGCGCCAGTGTCCACGGCAGGCTCCTCGCCATCTGCGTCCATAAAGTAAGCGGGGTCGTCCAGAATGACCTCGCCCTCTACCTCGTCCAGCCAGTAGGATTCATCCTCTTCGACGATCTCCAGATCGGTGGGCGTGGTGGATTCACCAGCGGCAATGCTGCCGGTCATGTACACACAGACCAGCATGGCACACAGCAGCATCGTCAGCCAGCGCTTAAAACTGTGCTTATTCATCATTTTCATGTTCGATCTCCTCCTTATCGGTGGGTTGTGCCATCAAAACAGGGACAACGCTGTTGCGCTGTCCCTCCATTATCTTGCGAAGATCCTCAAGCGTCACGGCTCCGGCACGAACCATGTTGACGATCTCCACGTTTTCTTCTTCCGTAATCATAGCCAGGAGTTCAGTTTTCCGGGCCGTCATAGCAGCCATCTTTTCTTCGATGGATGCCAGCTCCTGCTTATGTTTCTCAAGCAGGGCGCGGTTGCTCTGGTTACGCCGTTTCATTTCATCCCTCCTTATCAATGGTCGTAAAGACGGGCGTATCCGTAGAAATGTGTCTGCCAGTACGAATCTGTCAGATCAGCATAGCTGCAGGGATTACCGCAATGGATCATCATGTTGTTGCCAACATACAATCCGCAATGAGTGATTCCTTCTGTGCCTTCTCCCATGGTTCCCTGGAAGAAGATGACGTCGCCGGGTTTTGCGTCTTCCGGTCGCACCGGATCGCCGTATCCGTACAGGGATGTTGCACCCATATGACCGATGTTGTTCACCCCAGTTGATGTGAACAACCAGCTGATGAAGCCGGAGCAGTCAAAGGATGTGGACGGATCATATCCACCCCATACATAGGGATAGCCCAGCCGCTTGTTGGCTTCCTCTACAAGGAGAGCAAACTGCGGATCGGCGTCCAGCAGTTCCTGCGGCACATCATACACCAGCGGGTCTTTCAGCGTGGACGCATGGGGACCGCTGAACAGATGCGGCATATTGCCCAGGGTGGACATATACAGCGCATACATGCCCATCTTCTCACGGGACATGATGTACACAGGAGCGTGTGACAGGATTTCCGCTTCCAGCGTGACCATACAGGTTGTGTAGGCATACGGCACAGTGACTTCGTAGGTGTACCGTTCCCAGTAGCTGCGTCCGGTGTCGGGATCGGTGACAAGCCGGGTATCCTCCCGCGTTTCTGTTCGGGAGCGTGTCTCCGTTGTCACAGTTTCCGTTACCTTGTACTGCCACTCAAACAGCATGTCGATGATGCCGTAAACATCATCAATCGTCCATTCCTCGCCGTGGTAGGCAGAGATAATGGCGATCAGGGCGTAGGGATCGTGCCAGATGTCATCCGTATCGGCTTCGATGATGTACTCATCATAGCCGGGGTGATGACGCTCATAGCGTTCCAGCTCACGTTTCAGGTCATCTTCTTTTCCCTTGTACACCCGCTCCGCAGCTTTTACATCCCGTTCTTCTGCCGGGTATGTACCCATCACCAGCGCATGAAGTCCGGCTTCCAGCAGCGGCGTACAGGAAGAAAGGGCGTTCATCACAAACATGAGCATTGCCACAAGCCCCAGAATCAGCAGGAAGTGCTTCTTCTTGGCGATGAACTTGCCCACGGATTCCGTAGAAGACGCCGTTTTCTTGACCGCCTTACTGGCATTCTTGCTCGCGCCGTAGGCAGATCCGGTGCTGCGCCCTGCCTTGGCTGCAAGGTACTCCCTTTTGATGGCTCGCCGCTGATTGGCACGGGAGATCGGGTTGCTGCCGGTATGCTCCGGGTGCTTGACCTCCTGCTCCTTCTGCAGGAACCGGATATTGGCATGATCCAGCTTCTTTTCCGCCCTGACCAGCCGCTTGTGATCGTGCTGGAGCTTGGATTGATGCATGTGTTGAACGGTACTCAGCGTGCTATGACCGGCACGTTCTGTGCTATGAACGGCTTGAAGCCCCGTGTTGTCATCCTCATCCTGAACCATTTGCCGGTGTACCTCGGCAGATACCGTCTGTTTGACGATGCCCTGTCCATGCTTCTTCGGAGCTTTCACGCCGCCATCGTCAGAGAACAGAAGACGGGGCGGGGCTGGCTTGGCAGTTTCGCCAGAGGATGCGGGGGCTGCGTTGGGGGCAGTTGGTGCTGTCTGCTTTTTCGGGCCATGCTCATGCCGCAAGCGAGCTTTCATCCGATCCCGTTTGTCGGCTGCGCTTTCAGCAGCTTGCATGGGCTTTTTCAGTTCAGGAAACTGCTGATCTTCATCCCTGAACTGAAGCCGGGGTGCAGAAGGCTGCTTTTCTTCCTTCATATTCGCACCTTCTCCCATCAGGCGGCTGTCTTCTTCTGCAGATGCTGGAACTCAGCCTTCTTTTCCGGATGATCTTCCAGCCATTCCGCAAAGGCAAGTTCCATATTGTCATCCGCAATGGAGGCGGCGCGGCAGGCGGAGAGCATGATCACAAGGACCAGCAGAGCCAGAAGAGAAAGGAAAAACATCATACAGCTTCATCCTCCTTCAGCATTTCACTCGGTTTCGTGGTCATGATACGGTAAAGTTCCGTATCCTTGGGGAAGCGGTCAACAAAGGGAATGATGACATTCCCGAAGAACAGCAGCCCTTCGCCCTCGCCGGCCTGCGTGACATGGCTCAGCTGATGGTCGGAAATGTGCAGACGCTTGGCCAGCTCTGCGCTGTCACCGGGAGCCTGATTGAGCATCATGATAAACTCGGAGTTTTCAAAGATGCTTTCAACCTCGCGGGAGATCAGC
>JAZNNV010000197.1:0-6167 GCA_045580465.1 Faecousia sp. | reverse complement strand
ACGGGCTGTCGTGGGCGCCAGCCCCTACGATCGGAAACGTAACGAAAACAATGTGCAAAAACCCGGCAGATCGCTCTGCCGGATTTTTATTATTCTTTTGTTGCTTTCTTTGCTTCGTAGAGGGCATAGCCCTTCTTGACCAGCCAGCAGGCAAGGAACGCGATGCCCACGCTCAGCACCATGGAGAACAGCACATCGGTGGGATAATGGACGTACAGATAAAGCCGGGAAAACGCGATCACTGCCGCCAGTACGATCGCCGGGATGCCCCACTTGCGATTGTAGACCGTCAGGGCGATCGCCGCCTCAAAGGATGCGATGGTATGACCCGACGGGAAGGAATAATCGTGGGGTGTCGCCACCAGCAGGGCGATCTGCTTGCCGAAATGCTCCAGCTGATAGTCATAGGGGCGGATGCGTGCCGCCAAGGGCTTAATGGTCAGATTGCAGACCACCAGTCCGATCAGCAGCGCCGCGCCCATGCTCAGACCGATCTTTCGGGTCTTGGGAAAGATCAGCAGTGCCACCGCAATGGCGATCCAGAAAATGCCCGCGTCACCCAACATGGTGATCAGCGGCATGATCACATCCAGTGCCTTACAGGAGAGATTTTCAGCGATCCAATCAAGGATCGGCAGATCGAAGCTTTCCGCGAAAAAGGAGAAGATCGCTTCCATAATTTGTCCTCCTTACTCGTAAAGGGGTGTCAGCACCATGGGTCGGAGGGTCGCGCCCTCGTCCAGCAGCAGCTGACCTTGTTCATCGAAGACGACGGTCAACGTGACCTTGCCGGTCTCGTTTTTGGTTTCCGTCACCCAGCCCTTGAAGGTCTTGCCCTCCACCGCATCCGCGGCAGGAACATCGCACTTGGGATCACGGGGATCCACCCAAAGGATCTTCTCCCCGGTCTCCTGCCTGAAGACCAGCCGCACCTGCTCCTTCTTTTCCTGAATGTCCAGATTGGTCATCGCCACGGCATGGAATTTGCCGTATTCATTTTTGGTGAAGACCAGCGTGCTGTGCAGGTGGTAGGGCTTGATGGTGTCGTTGTTGCGCAGGACGTTCAGGGTCAGATCCACCGCCACAGAGAAGCAATCGTCGGAATACTGATAGAAATCTTCAAAGGTGGTTTCCGAGAAGGTGTAGCCCTGATAGGACTGCACCGTCCACTGCTCAAAGCGGATGATCTCCTGATATGCCTTGCTGCTTTCGTCAAACCAACGCCACAGCTCGTGGCCGGAGGCGTTGATCATGTACTTGCAGTAGGAGCGCGCCGTCTGCTCGGCGACGGATTTGTGTTCCTCCGTCAGCTGATGCACCGGCAGGCTCTGAATGTAAATGCCCAATTCGTCGTCGAGGATCAGGCTGACCGGGTCGCCCGCAGCATCCTTGACCTCCACCTTGGGTGTCTGCCACAGACCCGTCACCTGCTGCAGCTCCAGCAGGAAGCCCTGCTCCCCTTCGGGAAGGTAGCTGTCAGCCAGCGTGGTGGTGCGGCTGATGGTGTAGCTGTCATCCAGCGCAACGCCGTTGATGTAGACGGTCTGTCCGGGCAGGCGCTGAACCATGACCGATACCTCCCGGGGCAGGAAAAGCTCCACTTCCCCCAGCTCCCACTGGGCGATCTCCAGATCGGTCTCGCCGCCGCCCGTCAGTAAGAAGGTGGCGATCTTTTTCTCTCCCGCCTTGACGATAAACTTCTTATCGCCGGAAAGACCGGCAGAGGTCTCAAGGCAGGTCAGCTTGCCGGAGGAAACCAGCGCATCCATGTAAGCGGCAAACGCCGTTTCCTCTTCAAAGGCAGTATTCTCCAAACCGGCAAGGGCATAAAGATTGTCCCAATCGCCGCTTTCAAACAGCTGAGCAAACACCTCATCCCGCTTGTGGTTGGGCTGGGATGCTTCGTAACGCACCAGCCAGTCCCGCAGGGGCGTGATCAGGGCAGACAGCACCATGAAAAAGATCAGAATGAAGGTAACGTAGATGCTGTAAAAGACGACGCTTCCCGTCTTGCGGGGTTTTCTCTGTCTTCTCTCCATGCTCAGCCCTCCTCATTGGGACGCACCATGAAGAAGGTGGGCATCCGTCTGGGCTCTTCCTGCAGGAGAGAGTAGTTGTTGATCATCTGCACCTTACCGGCTTCGCCGTAGCGACCGTAGGTGTCCCGGTACAGCATGACGGTGGAAGAACCGCCGTCCAGATTGCAGGCATTGATCGCGCCGTACTCGGTCATGATGTCGATCATGTCCGCATAAGAGCCGCCCAGCGAGCCTGCCTGACGACCGTCGATGCACACAAACAGCACCGCGCCGTCGGCGCGCTGACCGATGGAGGTACGGGGATTCCAGCCGGAATTTTTGTTGTACGCCTCTTCGTTCACCACGCCGTCCATGATCAGCACCGGGCCGAAGCAGCAGCCGTCCCGGATGCCCAGCTCCATTGCCTTGGAGCCGGTCATGGACTTGGCGACCACGAGGGTATTGTCCTTGTTGAAGCCGACGAAGCCCTCCTCGGGTGCCTGACCCTCATCCCAGACCACCTTGCCGCCGGCAATGACCAGTCCCTCGGGGACGCTGCCCACCACAGAGCTGATCTGACCGTTGTCGTAGAACGCGCCTGCGTTGATGGCAGCGATGGCACCCTCTTTTTCGATCTGGTAGTTGATACGGGTGCCGGGTACGTCAAGGCTGAAGTTGTCATTGGACGTTGCCATGTAAACGGCAGAGGGATCCCGGATGATCATCACGTAGGCATTATAGGTATCGCCGGAAATGAAATCGATACGAATGCCGTCGGGATAGTCCTTCCACTCCGACTGGGCGACGCTGTCGTCCGGGCGGATGATCACCTGATCCGATCCGGAAATGTCATTGGGCAGGGTCGCCTGCACGCTGGAACGGATCTCGTCCACCGTTTCCTGACCGATGAAGATCGCCGGACACCACTTCATACCGCTGGATTCCAGCAGCGACATGGTCAAAACATTTCGTGCAGACTCCGAAGGACCGTTGAAAATCGTATTCATCACCACGCACAATCCGACAAACAGCAGCAAGATCAGCGTGAAGATCACCAGCAAGCTGCGCAGCACGATCCGCAGCCACAGCTGATTTTTTTCTTTGCGCTTGGTGCGCAAGAATGCACCACTCATTTTATTTACCTCTTTTTAGCGAAAACCCATTTTTCCTGCAGAAAATAACTCAGGAAGAACAATGCGAACATGGTCACCGCGTAGATCACGCCACGCAGACCGACCTCCTGCTCCGAAATGTTGAACAGGCTGTGGATGCCGTAGGTCAGCAGCATCTGCATCACGCCCAGCACCGCCACCACCACAAAATAGCGGAAGCACTGTGCGCCGGCGGGGTCCTTGCTCTTAAAGACCAGCTTGCGGTTGACGATGTAATTCATCCACGAGGAGGAAACTCTCGCCACCACCGTGGGAACGGCGCTCAGGGCAAGACCTGTCAGAGTGTTCTGCAATAACGCCGTCATCATCATATAAATCAACCAATCCACCACGGCGCTGCTCAGAGAGCTTGCGATGTACTTGAAGAAATGCGCCAGAATCAGCTTGTAGATCCGCCACGAATCCCGCACCGCACGGAAATGGGAGCTCTTGTTCTCCTCTATGTAGACGGTGCGGATCTTGACCTCGTCAAAGGGCAGATCGAGATTTTTCATCTCCAGCAGCATGTTGGTCTCGTACTCGAAGCGATCGCCGGAAACGGCGAGCATCTGCTCCACCTGCTTGCGGGGGAGCGCACGAAGACCCGTCTGGGTATCGGAAATGGTCATACCGATGAAGATCTTAAAGACCATCGACGTGATGCGGTTGCCCTTGCGGCTGCGCTCCGGCACGTGAGGAAGGGAAAAATCCCGGACGCCGAGGACGATGCGGTCTTCCTCCAGCATGTGCTGGGCGCAGCTTTTCGTATCCTCGGGATGGTGCTGGTTGTCGCCGTCCACGGTCACAACGCCCGTTCCCTCAGGGCGGTTTTCCAGAAACCACGCAAACGCCGTCTTCAGCGCGGCGCCCTTGCCCCGGTTGACCTCGTGGTGCAGCAGCTGCACTTCGGGATGGGTGGCAGCGGTTTCAAAATAATGCATATTTTCCGGCTTGCTGCCGTCGTTTACAAGAATAATGTCGGTAAAACCGTACTCGAGAAGTCCGTCAATGACGGTGAGCAGTTTGTCATCCGGGTCCAGCGACGGCAAAACCACGCTGACAGTTCTGTAGTCGGACACAAAAGGCCCCCCTTTTCTTTGAAAATTGGTAAAGCGCATACCATACCATTATGATGCTCCTTATTATAGCACACTTCTTCCCATTTTGCAAAACTTCTTTTTCCGTTCCCTGAATTTACCACGGACAGGGGAAAAGGCTCCCTTTTTCAAGGGAGCCTTTGATCAATCTTCGAATTGAACGCCGGTGCGGTCAGCGATCCGCGCCAGCGCGGTTTTCATCGCCTGATACATCTCCTCGGAAACACTGCCCACGTAGCTGCTTTCGTAGCCGCGGATCGCTTCCCGGATCCGCAAAAGGCGCAGCCTGCCGGCTTCGTCCTCGTGGATGAAAACGGGTACGCAGTCAAAGCCGGTGATCTTTGTCTCGCCGGTATTGCCGTTTTTGGTGATCTCGAGGTCGAGGATGATGGAATAATTCGTGCCTGCCTTGTCCGCATCGCCGTAGAAATCGCCCAGAGAATAGGCAACCAGCGTGCCGGCATCGGCATTGTAGTCGATTTTCTGCACATAGTGGGAGTGGGTTCCGATGATGGCATCTACACCCTCCTCCGTCAAAATTGTACAGATTTTCTTCTGGGTGGCACTGATCTTGTCGTTGAACTCGCTGCCCCAATGGAGCATCGCCACGATCAGATCCGGGTCGTGTGCCTTGGCATTGCGGACGATGCGGGTGATGCCGTCCTTGTCC
The DNA here is from genome assembly GCA_045580465.1 of Faecousia sp. Classification (GTDB taxonomy): domain Bacteria; phylum Bacillota; class Clostridia; order Oscillospirales; family Oscillospiraceae; genus Faecousia. Next base: position 1,231 of record JAZNNV010000197.1, on the reverse strand, counting down.
ACCTTCTGATAGGTGCTGTTGTAGTCCTCGTAGAGAAGATTGACGCAATCCTCGCTGCCGGCAGGCAGACCCATGCCATCCAAGCCCTTGGTAAAGGCGACAAAGGCGACCTTGATGCCCTGAATTTCCCAAATGAGATAACCGCCGGACTCCTCAAATGCACTTGCATCCGCAAAGGTACCCACGGGTGTCATGCCCGCAGCCTGAACGGCGGTGATGGTATTCCGCAAGCCGTGCAGACCGCCGAAAATGGAGCAGGAGTTGGCTGTCTGCAAAATGTCCACACCGGCTGTTGCCAACGCCTGCAGCAGCTGGGGCGGTGCGATCTTGGTGGCAGATCCGAAGCCGGACGCACCGCCAATGCCCTCAAAATTCAGCATCGTCACGTCGCCGATGGCAAGCACAGGCAGCACATCCCGGAAGACCTCCGTGTAATCATAGCTGCCGTCCTGCAGACCGGAAGCGACAGTCTTGTCTGTAATATTCAAATCACCGCCGGCGACCAGATGGATCACCTGATCGGGCTTCGGCTCGGTGGGTTCAGTAGGCTCGGTAGGCTTTTCCCCGAAAAGGTTCAGCTCCGGGAATAATTTTGGCAGCAGAAAAATGCCGACCAGCGCCACCAGCGCAACGATCAGCACCACAACGGCTGCGATTTTGAGACCCCGGTATCTTTTGGGGCGGTTTGTATTTCTTCTGCCCAGTGCCATGACTGCCTCCTGCGTGTTATTGTGGCTATTATATACTATTTTCTCCGATTGTACAAGACAAAAAACCGAATGTAGGGGACGGGTTCCCCGTTTCCTGCGATTCCGATCAAAAGGTCGGAGAACACTGTAGGGCGGCCCCTTGGTGCCGCCCTTTCATTATCGACGGGTTTCATGGCGGGAGCATTTTGTTATGGAATGATTGCCACCGGCAATCATTCAGATTTCAGATTCGCTGCGCTCTGCAACACACCCGCCCTACAATAATTTCTCCTCATTACCACTCGTAGAGGACGGGTTTCCCGTCCCGCGGGCGGATAGTATCCGCCCCTACGAATATACAAAGACAGACCCGACGGGGTCGTCGGGTCTGTCGGGATGATTTATCTTAGCCCAGCTTCAGTTCTTTGTCAACGCCCAGCAGCGCAGCGATGGCGCGGGCGATGGACTGATCCTTTTCAGTCTTGGCGGTGTCCGCGTAAACATCAGCGATGGCATTTGCCAGCTCCTGACGGGCATCGGGA
>JAZNNV010000196.1:0-8068 GCA_045580465.1 Faecousia sp. | reverse complement strand
CGTTCATGATGCCGCCGACCTTTTCGATGGTCTGCATCCGGCGTGCGCGCTCCAGCTCGGACAGCCAGCCGATGCCACCGCCTACAGCAGCGGTGCAGCGGAAGGCAACGCCCTTTTCCTTTGCAAGGGGGATCAGCTCGTCATAGAAGGTGGCGACCAGCGCCTTGTTGGAGGAGATGATGTTCTTGCCTGCCTCGATCGCCGCACGTACAAACTCGTATGCAGGATGCAGACCGCCCATCGCCTCAATGACGGTGTCAATGGTGTCATCATTCAAAATGTCCTGAAAGTTTTTGGTCACTTCCGCGTCAGGCAAAGTGACGTCCTCCAAGCAGACAACTTTCACAACGGTCATATCTTCACGTGTTGCGGTCAGGTCATACACACCTCTGCCCACAACGCCAAAACCAAGCAGTCCAATACGCATTTTTCTTCCTCCCGGTATTTCGCAAGTAAACATTTGCTTTTCTGCTGAAAACACTTGCATTTTCTCATAAAAAAGTATATCATATACTTTAAATAAATGCAACCATGTTAAAAAAACTAACAATTTATCCGATTTTGCGTTTCTTTTGTGCAGAAAGCTCAAATCGGTACGAAAAAATCGATAGCAGGGGGTCAATATGCTGTATCATTCTACGAGAAACCGTCATGCCGCTGTGGACAGCGCGCAAGCTGTGCTTTCTGGTCTTGCACCGGACGGCGGTTTGTATGTACCTGAAAAATTGCCCGAAATCGACGTGGCAGCCTGCCTGCGGGAAACTACCATGCAGATGGCGGCGCGGATCATCGGCGCGCTTTTGCCGGATATTCCGGATATGACTACCCTTGTGAAGCAGGCTTACAGCGGCAAATTCCAGACCGACGAGTTGACGCCCACGGTGGACACCGGCAAATTCACGGTGCTGGAGCTGTTCCGGGGTCCGACCTCCGCATTCAAGGACGTGGCACTCTCTATGCTGCCCCAGCTGATGTCTGCTGCCAAAAAAGTCAAGGGCGTGAAAGAGGACATTCTCATTCTGACCGCTACCTCCGGCGATACCGGCAAGGCGGCGCTGGTGGGCTTTCAGGATGTGGAGGGCGTGAAGATCTGCGTGTTTTATCCCGACGGCGGCGTTTCTGCCGTGCAGCGGGCGCAGATGGTCACGCAAGAGGGCAATAACGTAGCTGTTTGCGCGGTGCGCGGCAATTTCGATGATGCCCAGACCGGCGTCAAGAACATCTTTGCCACCACGGTGGACGGCTGCCTGACGGAGGGCAACTGCCTGCGGCTGTCCTCTGCCAATTCCATCAACATCGGTCGCCTTGCGCCCCAGATCATCTACTATTTCAAGGCGTACGCGGATCTTCTGAAGTGTGGTCAGATCAAAATGGGCGACGAGGTCAACTTCTGTGTTCCCACCGGCAATTTCGGCAACATCCTCGCCGGTTGGCTTGCAAAGCAGCTGGGTCTGCCGGTCGGCAAGCTGATCTGCGCATCAAATGCCAACAACGTGCTGACCGACTTTATTACCACCGGCACCTATGACCGCCGCCGTGTCCTTCACAAGACAGATTCTCCCTCTATGGACATTCTGGTATCCTCCAATCTGGAGCGATTGCTGTACCTGATGAGCGGGGATGACCTGCTGGTAGCGGATTTAATGAAGCAGCTGAATACCAACGGCTTCTACACCGTTCCGGAAGTCCTCCTTGCAAACATTCAGGATGCCTTCTGGGCAGGCTGGTGCGACGATGCCAAGGGCGCACAGACCATCCGTAAGGTCTTTGGGGAGCAGAATTATCTGTGTGATACCCATACCGCCTCCGGCTGGGCGGTTGCGGAAGATTATGTAAACCAAACCGGCGACACCCGTCCCGTTGTGGTGCTGTCCACCGCATCCCCCTACAAATTCCCGGCAGCAGTTCTGGCTGCCATCGGCGGCGATACAAGTGGCGACGAGTTTACGCAGATGGAAACGCTGGAACGGGTGTCGGGCATTCCCATCCCCGGCAATCTCGCCGGTCTGTGTGAAAAGCAGGAGCGCCATACCGCGGTGATCGACAAGGATAAGATGCGCGAGTTCGTGCTGTCGCTGTGAGAGGAGATAGATTATGAAAAAAGTTACCATTCGCGTGCCGGCGACCACGGCAAACCTGGGACCCGGCTTTGATGCCTTCGGCTGCGCGCTGAGCCTTTATACGGATGTGACCTTCGAGGAAATGGAATCAGGTCTTGAGATCACCGGCTGTGACGAGGCATACGCAGGTCCTGACAATATGGCGTATACCGCTTACTGCGCGGTATTGGAATCCCTGAGCGAGGAGATCCGGGGTGTCAAGATCCACATCGATGCCCACATTCCCATCTGCCGCGGTCTGGGTTCTTCCGCCGCGCTGCTGGTGGCGGGTGCTATGGGCGCAAACGTGCTTCGTGGAAACAAGCTGTCCACCCAAGGTCTGCTCACCATCACCAATGCCATGGAAGGTCACCCTGACAACCTTGCCCCTGCCTTTTTGGGCGGTCTGACCGCTTCTATGGTGGATAACGGCTTGCCCGTTACCGTCAATTTCCCCCTGCATCCCGATTGGGAATTTTTGGCACTTGTGCCGGATTTTGACCTGCCGACTACTGTGGCAAGAAGCGTGCTGCCCACGGAGTATTCCCGTGCCGATGCGGTTTACAACATCTCCCACGGTGCCATGGTGCTGAAAGCCTTGGAGCTGGGCGACGAAAAGCTGCTGCGAAACGCCATGCAGGATCGCATCCACCAGCCCTACCGCAAGAGCATGATCAAGGATTATGAGCGCATCGAGGGCTTGATCCGTACCACCGGCGCGGCATTCTGCCTCAGCGGTGCAGGCCCGACTCTGCTGTGCATCACCCGCAACCCCGGCTTGGAGGAAAAGCTGGCAAAGAAGCTCCACGACATCACCGAAGCCAACTGGGCGCTGCTGCCGCTGCACATTGAATTCAACGGCGCACACGTGATCGATCAGGAATAAAAAGTAACCGCCCTGTGGATGTACCACAGGGCGGTTTGTTGATTTGTAGGGGTCGGCGCCTACGACGACCCGAAAACATGCCGCTTCGCGGACGGGCTGTCGAGGGCGCCAGCCCCTACGTAAGCGTTCTTTCCTTATCGTAGGGACGGATGCCCACATCCGTCCGCAAAATTCATGCCGTATTCAAACATCTTCATGCTGATGATCTTCTCGATCTTTCTCAATGCATTGATGATCTGCTCCACATCGGCATCCTCATTTTCGACGCCCAACCGCTCCCGCAGGCGAGCATACGCATCAAGCACTTGACTGTAGGCGCAGTCGCATTTGCTTCCCTCTTCAAAAAGGTTTTCCACACCCGGAACACAGAATGCATCCTCCATCTGACCAATCAAAGTAAGGTAAATATTTTCTGTTTTTTCGGTATCCATTGTTTCTCTCTCCATAACCTTTTCGTGATATTTAGCCATCGTCCCTATATTTTAGTAAAGTTATTTACTAAAGTCAATAGTAAACATATTTACTTTGGTAGACTGTGAGCATACTAAAAGCAAGGCGGGATGATCGTATGCGCACGATGATTGAAAAAATGAGAGGTCTTCGGGAAGACAATGATTTGACACAACGACAGTTGGCAGATGTTCTTGGCACTTCCCAAACAATGTATGCCCGTTATGAAAGAGGAGCAAATGAAGTGCCGTTGCGGCATGTTGTCACGCTGTGTAAATTTTATAATGTTTCCGCAGATTATCTTCTGGGAACTGCCCCCGATCCGAACAGAAAGCAGAAAACAGCAGCCACAAAGTAATATAGTAACCGCCCTGTGGAGTACCACAGGGCGGTTTGTGTTTAGAAGATCAGAACAGCAGCTCGGGGCAGGTTTCGGGGATGTCGGGGGAGAGCATCTCAAAGCCGTTTTCCTTGACGGCGATGCCCTTTTCCCAGCGCACACCGAAGGTGTCTGCGGAGATGAAGGTGTCCACCTGATAGCACATATTGGTCTTCAGGTAGTAATCGGAGCTGGTCTCGCACCAAGGTGCTTCCACCTCGATGATGCCGGTGCCGTGGAGCGGTCCGTAGACGTAATTCTTTTCGTAGCCGTTATCCACGTAGTACTGATAGAAGCCCTTGGCGATGTCGGCGGCGAAGACACCTGCCTTGACCTGCTGTGCGGACCAGTTGTGTGCTTCGCGGCAGAACTGCACGATGTCACGGCGCTGACCCTCCAGCTTGCCCAGACAGATGGGGTAGCCGATGGCGGCGGAATAGCCGTCGATCTTGGCGGACAGATTCAGCTGAACGATGTCGTCCTTCCGGAATTCACGGTAGGAAGAACGGGAGATGGCATGACGGGTGGAAGCCTCGGAGAAGACGTACATGGGCAGACCCTCGTATTCTGCACCGTGCTCATAAACAGCCTTCTGGGCAACGCCCACCATCTGCAGCTCGGTCATACCGGGGCGGATGGCCTTGATGACTTCCTCGGTGGCGAGGTTGGCGATGCGGTAGCCCTCCCGCAGGCAGGCGAGCTCGTTTTCAGACTTGACAGAGCGCAGCTCCACCATGATCTTGCCGGCATCGACGATCTCGGCTTCGGGGAATGCGTCACGAATGGCGTTGAAAATGGTAACGGAGGTATCCAGGAAGGAAGCAACACCGATGCGGATCTTCTTTCCCGTGACACCGATGTACTTGAATACATCGTCGAAGGTGTCGGGATTCAGCTCGGGGTAGGCAGGGTCTGCGCCCTCCCGGTAAGCGGTCAGGACGAAGGTCTTGTCCAGCTTGTTACGGTCTGCGCCGAAGATGGCGGATTCCGGGCCTACCATCAGCGCTGCACGGGCGTGAGCGGAGATGGCGACACCGCTGCGCTCAAACAGCGGCCAAAAGCCGGAAAAATAGCGGGGGTTGGCGTAGTCAGCCTCGTTGCCGTTGACGATCAGAGCGTCGAGACCTTCCCGCTGCAGAATTGCAGCTGCGCGCTGAACTCTTTCCTTGTATTCGTGATCGGGGATGCAAATGCGTGCCATAATGATTTCCTCCTGCGTTTTGGAAAGTATCTTATTTCATGTAATTGTATTATACAAAGAAAAGTATCGTTTGTATTTGCACAATCTTTATGATATTTTGCACAATCGTAAATCTATGAATATTTTATACTCTATTTTGTTGACATTGACCTTTTCGTGTGATAAATTGATTTTACAGACAAGAGGCATTTTGTCAAAGGAGGCGGAACGTATGTTTTTCACATTGCAGCCATCCATCATCGAAATGAATGTCACCAGAATTGCAAATTTGCAGTATTTTGAGTTTAAGGATGCTTTTCACAGTATCCGCGACAGCCATGATTTCTATGAGCTTCTGTACATGGAGCAGGGCTCGTTGATGATCGAATCAGAAAACTATGTGGGCAGGCTTGAGCCCCATCAGCTTCTGATCCACAGCCCCAATGAGATGCATTCTCTGACCACCTACGGCACAGTTGTGCCCAACCTGATCGTCATCGGTTTTGAATGTGAAAGTCAGGAGCTGAAGCGCTTTTCCCGGAAGCCGGTCACTCTGACCTCCGAGCAGGAAAGATCGCTGGCGCGTATCATGCAGGAGGGTATGAGCATTTACGAGCCGCCCTATGATGTACCGAACATGACCTATATGCCCAAGCGCGCGGAATATCCCTTCGGTGCGGATCAGCTGATCAAGATCGGACTGGAAGCGCTTTTGATCGGACTTGTCCGCGGGGCGCAGGCGGATGCCGCGGCGGAACACAGCATCATTCCTGCTGACAGCATTCAGGCAGTGCGCCAGTACATTCAGGAGAATTTCCACACCCGCATTACCCTCGCCAATCTGTGCTTTCTCTTCGGCATGAACAAAACGACTCTCTGTCAGAGCTTCCGGCAGAAGTACGGAACGACAGTTTTGAACTATATCAATGATCTGCGGGTCGAGGAGGCAAAGAAATTTCTGCTGCGCGGCGGGCTGTCCATCACGGAGATCTCGGATGCCCTTGGCTTCAGCAGTGTGCATTATTTCTGCCGTCTGTTTAAGAAGCACACACAGCTCTCGCCCACGGAATTTGCGAAAAATATCCACCAAGAGTAACGGAAAAGACGTGCTGCAAAGGCAGCACGTCTTGCTTTTTTATTCAACCTCGGACATCTCGACCTTCATTTCCTTCTTGGGGATCAGGAAACGGCGGGTGGCAAACAGACCCGCGATGCAAAGCACGCAGGCGATGTTGCCCAAGGGGTCATTGTGGTTGAGGATGACCTGACGGGAAATGGCGACGATCAGCACCTCCAAGGTGTTGGCAGGGGTCAGATCAATGAGCATGCGCACAAATTCCAGACCGACCACCAGCGTCAAAATGGTGTGCAGGAACATGTCGATGGTGGTGATGTAATCGGGGACGGTGATCATCTTATAGACCTCCCAGCCGAGCATGCCGATCAGCACGATCAGGGTCAGGATGGCAATGATGATCTCCAGAATATGCAGGATCTTGTCGATGACGATGACGTGTTTATGTCGCATGAAATTACCTCCGTTGGTGGAATGCATCCATTATATACGATTTTTGGCAAAAAGAAAAGAAATTTTTTGTGTGTTGTATTGAGGCTTCAAATGTGATAAAATAAGCCCGATCATGATTTGACAGGATGTGACCTTTATGAAGATCCGTACCCGCCGCAAATCCTATGAAAAAGTAATGCTTTTGCCCAAGCTCAGGCATCGCAAGCCCCTGCGTCCGAACCGCCTGCTGCAGACGGTCATCCGCCTTGCCGCGATCCCCGATCTGTGGGCAACGAAATTCAAATTCACCATGCATGGCATGGAGCAGCTGAGGAAAGAACCCTGCCTGATTCTGATGAATCACTCGTGCTTTCTCGATCTGATGATCATGTCGCGCATTTTTTATCCCAAGCGCTACGCCATCGTCTGCACCACAGACGGCTTCGTGGGCATGGAGTGGCTGATGCGCCTGCTGGGCTGCATTCCGACACAGAAATTTGTCAGTGATGTGAGCCTTGTGCGGGATATGGAGTACATGCTTAAGGAGAAGAAGACCAGCGTGCTGATGTACCCGGAAGCAAGCTATTCCTTTGACGGCACACCCACGGCGTTGCCCCGGAAGATGGGCGTGCTGCTGAAAAAGCTGGGCGTTCCCGTGGTCACGGTCATCACCAAGGGCGCGTTTGCCCGCCAGCCGCTGTATAACAACCTGAAAAAGCGCAGGGTCAAGGTGACCGCAGAGGTCAGATGCCTTGCTACCGCGCAGGAGATCAAGGAAAAGACAGTCCGTGAATTGGACGAAATGCTCGATGAAGCCTTTACCTTCGATCATTTCGCATGGCAGCGGGACAATGAAGTCCACGTCACGGAAGCAGACCGGGCAGATGGTCTGGAGCGTATCCTCTATAAATGTCCCCACTGCCATGAAGAAGGCAAGCTCACCGGCAGGGGAACGTCCATTACCTGCGCCCATTGCGGCAAAACATGGGAGATGGACACCCTTGGTCAGCTGAAGGCGACGGAGGGGGAGACGGAGTTTTCCCACATTCCCGATTGGTACGCATGGGAGCGTGATGAAGTCCGGCGGGAGCTGGAGCAGGGAACGTATTCCCTCGAAACCGATGTGGATATCGGCATGATGGTGGATTTCAAAGCCATCTATATGGTGGGTGACGGTCATCTTTCCCATGATGCTGAGGGCTTCCGCCTGACCGGCTGCGACGGAAAGCTCTCCTACGAGCAGGGAGCATTGGCATGCTATGGTCTGTATGCCGACTATTATTGGTATTCCATCGCCGATGTGATCTGCATCGGTAATGCCGACGCGCTGTATTATTGCTTCCCCAAGGACGGCGTATCGGTTGCCAAAGCGCGCATGGCAGTGGAGGAGCTTTATAAGCTGAAAAAGCGCAGAAAAGTGAAAGAAACGATCTGATTCTGTCATTGCGAGGAGGGCGGATGCCCGACGTGGCAATCACAACCTGCCGATATTATTGTAGGGGCTGGCGCCCTCAACAGCCCGTCCGCGAAGCGGTACATTTTTCGGGTCGTCGTAGGCGCCGACCCC
>JAZNNV010000195.1:0-4711 GCA_045580465.1 Faecousia sp. | reverse complement strand
ATACGGTCACGCAGGTAGTACAGCTTTGCGCGGCGAACCTTACCATGACGGACAACGTCGATTGCTGCTACGTTGGGAGCGTGCAGGGGGAAAACCTTCTCGCAGCCAACACCGTAGCTGATACGGCGAACAGTGATGGTCTCACCGATACCACCGTGCTTACGGGCGATAACGGTACCTTCGAACATCTGGATACGCTCGCGGGAGCCTTCCTTGATGCGTACGTGCACACGAACGGTGTCGCCGACCTGAACCTCAGGCAGCTGCTCCTTCATGTACTGGCTAGACAGAGCCTTTACCAAATCCATAATCTTGTCCTCCTTAAATATTAGGCGTTCTTACGGCGCATTTTAGCCCGCAGAGGACTCACCTTGATTTCAGACCAAGGTATTATAACATGCATATCAAGGAAAATCAAGTACTTTTTTCAAGAAAAACTCGGTTTTTCTTGAAAATATCACTAAAAGAAAGAAGTCGGAAGAGCTGTGCTCTTTCGACTTCTTTGGTCCGAGTGTCGAGATTCGAACTCGAGGCCTCTTGAACCCCATTCAAGCGCGATACCAAACTTCGCCACACCCGGATATTGATTTTTGCGCCTCAGCGCTTGAGTATATTAGCACACCTTGCCGAAAAATGCAAGTACTATTTTCATTTTTTACGAAAAATTTTTTCAAAAAAGCACGTGCCGGAATATGCGATCGCGTATTCCGGCACAAAGGCTTTACTCACCCGGATTGATCTTGACGACCTTACCCAGATTCCACAGACGGGCAGCCATGCGCTCCGCTTCCTGCATCTGCATTTCCGTTTCGTATTCAATATAGACGGTATGTGCGCCGCAATCGATGCACTCGATCTGCACATTCCAGCCGCCCTCATGCACAACCGTTCCCACGCCGCGGCAGCAGGGGCATTCTTCCAGTTCGATCAAATTATCCATGTTAACTCCTTATCGAAAAATAGTATCGTTGCTGTCGTACACTTCAAGCCGTTGGCAGGTGACAAAATCCGCAGCCATTTCCGGCAAGTATTTCTCGATCGCAGCGGCGATCAGACCCGGATTCAGCGACGGATTCTGACAGCAGATGCGTGCCTTCAGGCATAATGTGTTATCATCAATCTCAGAAATCGTCACATTCCGCATCATGGGTATGATGTCAACTTCCGACGTTCCGTTCTTGCCGGATTTTTCAACCGTCAGGCTTGGCTCAGCAAAGAGCTTGCCAAGCTTCCCTGCCCCATCCGCAAGCACGCCGTGATCGTACTCCAGCATCAGCTCGCAGTCAAGATACGCAAGATGCTTGATCTTGCTGCCCTCGGGATAGATATCAAGAATACGCACGCCATCCACGAGAACTGCATTCAGTTTCTCCATCATTTCAGGATACGATACCCCATACTCCGTCAGATCAAAATCCAGCAGCTCACACCGGCTGCTGACGCCCACAGACAGCGGCAGCGCGATGGAAACAGAGGGTCTGGGGCTGTACCCTTGGGTGTGGGTCAGCGGTAACCCGGCGCGCTTAAAGGCTCTCTGAAACAGCCGCATCAGGTCCAGATGGGAGATGAAGACCGCGTTGCCGGTCTTTTCAAACAAGGCTCTAGGCATCGCACTCCACCTCCTTTAGCAGACAATTCGCACCGCAGCCGGCACAGCCGTGGCGGCAATCGGGTGTAACACGCTCTTCATAGGCGCGCTTGCGTTCCCGGAGCAGGAACTTCTTGGTGACACCCACGTCAATGGTGTCCCATGGCAGAAGCTCGTCCTCGCTATAGCCACGTGTGGTGTAAAACTCCGGGTCAATGCCGCATGCCTTCAAGGCGTCCAGCCATAGATCGTACCGGAAGTACTCATCCCAGCCGTCCAGCATGGCGCCGTGTTCACTTGCATACTCGATGACGGGTGCAAGCCGCCGGTCACCACGGGCAAAGACCGCCTCCAATCGGCTCAGGTCCGGCTCGTGATAATTATACTCAATGGACTTCGAGTAGAAATGGCTCTTCAGTAGCTTGCAGCGGCGGAGATATTCCTCCGGCTCGATCTGCTTTTCCCACTGGAAGGGCGTGTGCGGCTTCGGTACAAAATATGCCGTGGCAACATGCACACGCAGGCCCCGCTTTTTGTTGCTTGCACATTCTTTCCAAGTCTTGATAACCTTGTAGACAAGGTCTGCGATGCCAAGTACATCCTCGTCCGTTTCCGTCGGCAGACCCAGCATGAAGTAGAGCTTCACATTATTCCAGCCGCCGGAGAAGGCATTGGCGCAAGTGGAGAGGATCTCGTCCTCCGTCAGGTTCTTGTTGATCACGTCACGCAAGCGCTGCGTACCGGCTTCCGGCGCAAAGGTCAGACCGCTTTTGCGTACTGTCTGTAGCTTTTCCATCAGTTCCCTGGAGAAATTATCCGCACGCAGAGATGGGACGGATAAATTGACGCGGTTTTGCTCGCAATACGGGATCATCTGATCCGTCAGCTCCCGCAGACCGCGATAGTCGGAGGTGGAAAGGCTCGACAGTGTGATCTCATTGATGCCGGAATTTTTCAGCGTTTCCACAGCCTGCCGATACAGCACTTCAGGACTCTTTTTCCGCACGGGTCGGTAGGTAAATCCAGCCTGACAGAAGCGGCAGCCACGGATGCAGCCGCGGAAGACCTCCAGATTGGCGCGGTCATGGACGATCTCAGTGGAAGGAATGATCGTGTCCGTGGGCCAGTAGGCATTGTCCAGATCTTCCACGATGCGCTTGGTTACCTTAGTGGGTGCGCCATGGAGCGGTACGATGGCAGATAACGTGCCATCATCATGATATTCATGGCGGTAAAAGGACGGCACATAAATGCCGGGGATCTTGGAAACCTCAAGCAGGAATTGCTCCTTTTCCCAATTCTCCGCCTTAGCGCGGTCGTAGAGGGAGATGATCTCAGGGGTGATCTCCTCGCCCTCACCGAGGGAGAAAAAGTCAAAGAACTCCGCCAGCGGCTCAGGATTGTACATGCACACACCGCCGGCAAAGACAATGTTCTTCAAGCCCTTGCGCTCGCTTGCCCGCAGGGGGATGTCCGAAAGCCGAAGCATATTAAGGATGTTGGAATAGGACATCTCATAGCCGACCGTGAAGGCGAGCATGTCAAAATCCTTCACAGGATCCTGACTTTCCAACGCCCAAAGCGGAAGGTCATGCTCCCGCATCTGCTGCTGCATATCTCCCCACGGGGTGAACACCCGCTCACACCAGACACCATCCATTTGATTCATGACACCGTAGAGAATGCGCATGCCCAGATTGGACATGCCGATCTCGTAGGTATCCGGGAAGCAAAACGCAACACGCACACGGACATCGTCCAAATTTTTCTTTATTTCACGAAATTCTCCGCCGGTGTAGCGCGCGGGCTTTTGCACCTTGTGAAGAACTCTGCGTTTCAGTTCGGTCATATGTCTACCCCTTTGCCGATAGTGCCTCTATTGTACCGCCAAAAGGCTCTGTTGGCAAGTGATTTTTCTTTGGAAGGGTTTCCAAGGAGTAAAACTGCAAGGATCAGGACGACCGATCCGACGCGAAGAGACAGCCATACGATCAGCACGATCAATGCTGTTCGTATAAAAATCTGACTGTAATGCCAGATACTGTCCGCCCGTTTCTGAGAAATAAGCGCGTAAATCAAGCCGCGAAGCACCCTGCCCCCGTCAAGCGGAAAAAGCGGCAGCAAATTATACAGACAATGCACCAAGCCGCAGATCGCCAACCGTGGAAAACACCTTGCTGTCAGCAAAAGTGTCACAGAACCCAACGGACCTGCCAAGGCGCAGAGCAGCTCCTTCCATGGTGAAAGATCACCTATCTCGATCACAGCACCGCGGACACCGATGCGGATGCTCAGAACCTCGCCGCCCAGCAATGTCACCGCAAGCAGATGGGAGCATTCATGGAAAGCAGCGGCGAGGATCATGGCGCAGACCCATTGGTAAGGCAGTGCAAGCAGAAGCAACGCCGCCATCAAAAAAGCGCCTGCCGTAATATGAATATGCGTTTTCACGCGACGCTCCCGCGCAGCATTTCATAAAATGCCGCGATGGCATCCGAGGCACTCGATCCCTGCTTGAATTGGATCGCCATCTCTTCCATGGCGGCGGATATACGAAGAACGTTCTCCCTGTCGTACCAGACAAGGGCGGCAAACAAGGTCAATGCCAGTGCCGGCAAAAGGATCGACAAAATACGCATTTTTCGGATCGAGAACCGCCTTTCCCCGTGTGGCGATGTGTATTCAATTCTGTACTCCAATGTGATCACCTCGTAAAAGGATACGCGCCAAGGGCGAAAGTTTTCATTGGCATCAAATTTCCCCCAAAGACTTGACAATGGATGGAATTTTCATTATAATACACTTCGCATCGGGGTGTGGCGAAGTTTGGTATCGCGCTTGGTTCGGGTCCAAGAGGCCTCGGGTTCGAATCCCGACACTCCGACCATATCGAGTGTTCATAACGGATTTGAGTTATGGACACTCGATTTTTTTGCAATTTCGAGTTTCTTCGTTATGTATGGAGCAGGTTTTCAAGCCTGCTCTTTTGTTTTATGCGGATTTAGTAATATACTCAACAGCTACACCTTTTCGTGTATCTGCCTTGTAATTACTTCCGCATTCGGGTATCTCAATATACCCAATGAATTTGTAATGGATCATAATCCTCTGACTGCGGTTTTT
>JAZNNV010000194.1:0-2203 GCA_045580465.1 Faecousia sp. | reverse complement strand
TTCAACGAAGGCTGGGGGCAATTTGACAGCCGCGGGGCCTATGCCTACATGAAAGAGCTGGACACGACACGATTCATCGACACCGTCTCGGGTTGGTTCAAGCCCCTCATCGGCGATGCCGCGAGCGATGTGGAAAGTCTGCATGTGTACTTTAAGCCCTATCGGTTCAAGCGTACGGCAAAGCCCGTTGTCCTCTCCGAATTTGGCGGCTACGCCTGCGCTGTCCCCGACCATCGATTTAACCCCGAAAAAATCTATGGGTATCGCACCTTCGACACACCCGAGGCGCTTGCAGAAGGACTCACGCGGCTCTACAACAAGGAGATCGCTCCTGCCATCCCCCGCGGTCTGTGCGCCGCTATCTACACGCAGGTGTCCGATGTCGAAGACGAAACCAACGGTCTGCTGACCTATGACCGGCGCATAAACAAGCTCGCCGGCAGATGGGTTTGCAAGCTGTAATCGTTCAAAACGATGCAAAGAATCAAAGCATATCAGACCTGCAAAAGCAAAGCACTTGCGGCTTCTTCTCCTGCCGCAAGTGCTTTTTCTATATTTTTACTTTCTATTTCAGGTGTCAATCTCTTTTCTGTTTTCCCACGTCGCTTTCTTCGGCCGTCCTCATCTGCGGGATAAACTTTTCAGCAAAGATGCCCTTGTTGCGGCCGATGATATACAGATAACCAATAATCGAAAACACAACCGCCCCAATGCAGTTGACGATCATATCCTTCATGGTATCCGCAATGCCGATATCCAGGTAACCACCCCGGATAACATATTCCGCGGGTGTCCCCTGCTCTGCGTAGCGGATGATCGTCTCGGTAATCCCTGTGATGCGGATCGGATCATTGCGCCCGCTGGGATTGAGGGCAACCGACGAAATCGAGTTGACGATTCCGTCCTTCTGCATATCGGTCGCGGTGAAGACATCCATGCCAAATTCAAAAAACTCCCACACAACGCCAACGGTCATCGAAAAGCAGAAGGCGACGAAGGCCACGAAAATGGGCGACAGGCTGATATGGAACTTCGGAGAATTGTTGAGGATGTCAATCAGTGCAAATCCAATGGCTGCCATCAAGAAGCCGTTGATCGTATGCAGCATGGTATCCCACCAGGGGATATATGTGTAGAAGCTGCCGATCTCACCGAGGATCTCAGCGGCAAAAATAAAAAGCAGGATGATCGTTTCCAGCGCATTCGGCAGTTCAACATTGAAGCGTCGGTCAACAAAACGGGGAATATTGAAAAGCAGGAGTGTAAGCACGCAAAGAAAAACGGCATAATAATCCCCATCGAGCAATCGTGCCACCAACGTGCCGACCACCAGGACGGTCAAAACGATGTAGATTGCACCTCGCTTTTTCTGTCCGGTTGGAGGAGTTTTTCTTCGTTTCATGCGGATCCCCTTTCTTTTTCATCCTTGACAGGCTTGATCAAATATAGTATACTATACATGTGTCGATTTTGCAACAGTCAGTTTATTTTGTTTTGCCGCAAATTCGACACCAAGCATGATTTTGTCGAAATGTCGCACAAGAACGGAGAAATACATGAAAGAGAATCAACGTATCGCCCTTACCCGCCGCTTGCTCCGCGACGCACTGCTGGAGCTGCTTCGTGAAATGCCGCTGGAAAAAATCAGCGTATGCGCCCTCTGCCGAAAGGCGGGAATCAACCGCACCACCTTTTATCATCACTATCAGACGCCCAATGATGTACTTGCTGCAATGGAAAGCGAGATCATCCGGGAACTTCAGCAGTTAAATACCCCGACAGTCACGCCTCAGGATACACAGCGGACAATGGTTGAAATATGTACATACCTGCAGGAACATGCAGATATGCTGCGTATTCTCTTTCGATGCAACGTCGATGCCCATCTGGCAACCGTCATCAGCGGGCTGAATCAAAGCCTGTGGAAGATCCGGGATACGCTCCCGCATAGCCGCAGCTGGGATGACGATACGCTGCAGTTGGCCGCCACCTTCCTTGGATCCGGTGGATACTATCTCATTCGTCAGTGGCTGCTGGAGGAAATCGATAAAACACCGGAAGAGGTCGCTTCTCTGGTATTTGGTCTCATCAGTAAATAGTATTCTTTCTATATCTCCCCTCGATTATGCATAAAACCTTTATAGAACAAAAAGGCAGGTCATACGGCCTGCCTTCTGCATGGGTAAAAATGCAACTTGATGCC
>JAZNNV010000193.1:0-2061 GCA_045580465.1 Faecousia sp. | reverse complement strand
AACGACATGGCTACGATCCGACTTGCCTTCGGTCCCAGCTCCGGCACTTTCTTCAGCTGCGTGCGGCTGGTAAAAGGACCGTTTTCCTCACGGAAGGCGACAATATTCTTCGAGGTGGTGGCATTCAAGCCGGAAACCTGCTCCAAAAGGCTTCTGGATGCGGTGTTGACGTCCACACCAACTGCATTGACGCAGTCCTCCACCACGCCGCCCAGCGCGGCGTCCAGCTCTTTCTGGGGACAATCGTGCTGGTACTGACCCACACCGATCGCCTTGGGATCGATCTTGACAAGCTCTGCAAGGGGATCCTGCAGACGGCGGGCGATGGACACAGCAGAGCGCAGATTGACATCAAATTCAGGAAATTCCTCAGCCGCAAGGGGAGAGGCGGAGTAGACGGACGCACCGGCTTCATTGACGATCATATAGCTGGCATCCGGGAACGAGCGCAGCAGCTCCACGGTCATGGCTTCCGTTTCCCGGGATGCGGTGCCGTTGCCGATGGCAATGTGGATGACCTTGTGCTTGCGCATCAAGCCGGACAGAATGGCGATGGCTTCCTGCTTTTTCTTTTCGTTGAAGGTGGGGTAGACCACGGCGGTGTCCAGTACCTTGCCGGTGGCATCCACCACGGCGACCTTGCAGCCGTTGCGGTATCCGGGGTCAAGACCCATGGTGACAAAGCCCTTGACCGGCGGCTGCATCAGCAGGGGCTTCAGATTCAGTGCGAAGTTGTGAATCGCACCGTTGTAGGCGCGTTCAGACAGATCGGAACGGATCTCGCGCTGGATGGAGGGGAAAATCAGGCGCTCGTAAGCATCCTCTGCCGCGGCGCGGACAAAGGTGGAAACAAAGGCGGTGGGCTTCAGGGCCGCACGGCAGACCAGCGCAGCACCGTCGTTGCCGGGGAGCGTCACGTTGGGCTTGAGAATGCCTTCCTTTTCACCACGGTTGATGGCGAGGATCTGGTGGTCAAGCAGCCGGGAGATCGGCTGGGAAAAATCATAGTAAAGGCGGTAAACAGAATCGGTATCCGGGTCATCTGCCTTGCAGGTGAACACACCCTTGCGCATCACAAGAGCGCGCAGCTTCTTGCGGATGTCGGCATCATCGGAAAGATTTTCCGCGATGATGTCCGATGCGCCGGCTAACGCATCCTCGACAGTAAAGACCTCTTTTTCGGGATCGATATAGGCTTCTGCCAAAGCAGCAGGGTCTTGTCCGTCCTGGGCGAAAATTGCATCCGCGAGGGGTTCGAGTCCTTTTTCCCGGGCGATGGAAGCGCGGGTGCGGCGCTTTTGTTTGTAGGGGCGGTACAGATCCTCCACCTCTGCCAAGGTGGCGGCATTGTCGATGGCTTCGGACAGCTCCTCGGTCAGCTTGCCCTGATTCTCGATGGATTTTTTGACCTCATCACGGCGCTCCTGCAGATTGCGCAGGTAGGTCAGACGTGTCTCAAGGGCGCGCAGAGTGGTGTCATCCATCGCGCCGTGTGCCTCCTTGCGGTAGCGGGCGATGAAGGGGATGGTGTTGCCCTCGTCGATCAGGTCGAGGACGTTTTGGATGTATTCGAGTTTTTGTCCCAGTTCTTCGGACAGAATTTCAGCTATGGAACGCATGGGATTCTCCTTTGATCGTTAATGAGTGCATTATACCACAAAAATCCCAAAATGAAAAGAAAAACTTGGGTCGGTGACGACCCAAGTTTTGCCGGTTATTCTTCTGCAGGTGCTTCGGCTTCTTCCTCAGTTTTGGGCGGATCAATGAACGCCATCAGCTCCTCGCCGGTGATGGTTTCCTTGGTCAGCAGGTAAGCAGAGATCTCGTCCAACAGCTCTCGGTTCTCACGCAGGATATTCATGGAAGCATCGTAGCTTTCCTTGAGGATCTTCTGCACCGTGGAATCGATGATGGCAGCGGTGGCAGGGGAGCAGTCCAGCTGCGCATGATCCTCCAGATACTGGTTGGTGATGCTGGCAGGTGCCATCAGACCCAGCTCCTCGCTCATGCCATAGAGGGCCACCATATTCCGGGCGAGGCTCGTTGCCCGCTGGATGTCGT
>JAZNNV010000192.1:0-17763 GCA_045580465.1 Faecousia sp. | reverse complement strand
CATCGACCCGTTGTCACGGTGGATGTGATACTTGAGCATGGTGGGCGTGCCGGGAAGGGTGTCTTCCGTAATCAGGTCTTCACGAATGATTGCGATCACGACACCGGCAGGACCGATGTTTTTCTGCGCGCCGCCGTAGATCATGCCGTACTTGCTGACATCCACGGGCTCGGACAAGAAGCAGGAGGAAACGTCAGCCACCAAAGGCTTGCCCTTGGTATTTGGTAGCTGATGGAATTTGGTGCCGTAAATGGTGTTATTTTCACAGATATAAACGTAGTCAGCATTCGCGCTGATCGGCAGATCAGAGCAGTCGGGGATGTAGGAGAAGGTCTTATCCGCTGAGGATGCTACGGCGTTCGCCTGACCGTAGATGCTACCTTCCTGCCAAGCCTTTTTTGCCCACTGACCGGTGATGATATAGTCCGACACCCGGTTCTTCATCAGATTCATGGGGATCATGGCAAACTGGGTGGAAGCGCCACCCTGCAGGAACAGAACCTTGTAGTTGTCCGGGATGCCCATCAGCTCACGCAGATCCGCTTCAGCAGTATCGATGATCTTCTGATAGGTCTTTGAGCGGTGACTCATTTCCATAACAGACATACCGCTGCCGTTGTAATCCATCATCTCAGCAGCGGCTGACTGCAGAACGGACTCAGGCAGAACGGCGGGACCTGCGGAAAAATTGTAAACACGAGCCATAGCAAAAACCTCCATATAGATCAAATGATGCAAATTGTCCGCACAATACGGGCATTTGTATTTGTATCATATAATAGCACGTTCAATATAGGAATACAATAGGTAAATATTTTTTTGTAATGAAGGACAAAAAGCAGGGGAGAAGCATGCCTGAAATTGGGGATGGGGCACAAAAAGTGCCCCATCTTTTTACAGATCAAACGCAGGGTTCATGCAATAGACATTCTTTTGGTTGAGCCGTTCACGCAGCTGCTGCAGCGATTCACCGAAACGCTGGAAGTGGACGATCTCCCGTTCGCGAAGGAACTTGATGACATCGTTTACATCCGGGTCATCGGAAAGGCGGAGAATGTTGTCATAAGTGACCCGGGCTTTCTGTTCCGCAGCGAGGTCTTCCGTCAGGTCGGCGATGGGATCGCCTTTGACCTGCATGGTGGCAGCGGTCCATGGAAAACCCGACGCAGCGGTGGGGTATACACCGTTGGTATGATCCACAAAATACTGCTCCAGAGGGGTGTTCTCGATGTCCTTCTCTTTGAGATTTCTGGTCAGCTGATGAACGATGGCTGCGATCATCTCAAGATGTCCCAGCTCTTCCGTGCCGATGTCCGTTAAAAGACCCTTCTGATCATCAAAGGGCATGGAGTACCGTTGGGAAAGGTAACGAAGGGAAGCGCCCAATTCTCCATCAGGTCCGCCGTATTGACTGATGATGACCGACGCCAACCTTGGATTGGGACGGGCGATCTTGACGGGATACTGCAGCTTCTTGTCATACAAAAACATACTTATACCTCCTGATTTGCCGCGAATTCCCAGGGCCACGGATCATCCAGCCAGCGGTAACGTTCCCCCTCGGTGGGTTGAGCGTGGTTAAGCTGTGCAACGTGTTCTCCGTATTCCTTTGCCAGTTTTGCGTAGATTCTTTGATATTTCTGGTATGCTTCCAGCGCTTCCCGATCATCAGGATGAGTATCAAGATACAGCGCCAGCTCCTGAATCATGAAAGCCAAAGTCTGCAACTCGGACTTCGGTGTTGAAGCCTTTTCCTTGTTGTTGACCATGTTCATGAACGGCAGATCAAGTCCCGGGAAGAGCGTACCGCGGATCAATGCCATCCCCGGCTCGTATTTCGGCGGATTTTCAAGCTGAAAGGGAACGTAGGGATTTGCAAGCGGCGCCATCTGGGGAAGCCGACCTTCTGTACAGCACTTTCTTTGCTGTTGTGATTCCACATCAATTCCTCCTGTCAAATTTTCTTCGGAACGGTCGTTCCTCGTCATACTATGCAGGATGAAAGTCCGAAGTTCTGTTGCGGTAGAGGATGCATACAATGCATTGAGGTGTTTTCATGAAACGAATAAATTGGTTCGGCTTCGTGCCGTTTTATTTATTGATTTTGATTATGGTGATCGGCATTGCCGGCGCGGGCAGTAATGCGGTTACTGTTATTTCACAAAATCGGCCGGTAGAACGTCAGCATCGTATTATCGTAGATGCAGGACACGGTGGCATTGATGGCGGCGCAACGTCCTGTACCGGGGTATTGGAAAGTCATATCAATCTTGAGATCGCACTCCGTGTCAATGACTTATTCCGACTTCTCGGCTACGAAACGGTTATGATCCGCACAACGGATGAGTCTATTTACACAGAGGGTAACACGATTGCCGCACAAAAGATCTCAGATCTGAAGGAACGGGTGCGTATTTCAAACGACACTGACGGAGCGATCCTGATCAGCATACATCAAAACACATTCTCCAATTCCAGATATTTCGGCGCGCAGGTATTTTATGCGCCGACAGAAGGAAGCGACCAATTTGCAAAGCGCTTGCAGCAAGCTTTTGTTGCAAATCTGGATCCCACAAGTAACCGAAAAAGCAAAAAGACACAGAGTGTCTATTTGCTGCAACATGTAAACTGTCCGGCGGTGTTGATCGAATGCGGCTTTCTTTCCAATCCGCAGGAGGAAGCCAGGCTACGCTCTGGGGAATATCAAAAGAAGCTTGCTGTTGTCATAGCCACAAGCTGCAGCATGTATCTTAAAGAAATGAAATAAAAAATGCGCCCGGTTGGGCGCATTTTTTATGACAGCTTCTCGATCAGCACACCATTCGTCACACCAAACTCTCTTGGATAAAGCTCCATGAAGTTCGCATAAGTCGCATAGGTGGTCAAATCCAGCTTGAGCTTTCCGGAATCGGGGCAGGGAAGAACATAGGGACGGAACAGCAGCTCCTGCGTTTCGCCGTCATTCATCTGAACGGATATACCATTGAATGCATTGGGGATGTGCAGCTGATAGCTGCCGTCTGCAGGAACGTCTGCTTCCATATGATAGGTAACACCGCCCATGTAGAAGGGGTGACCCTGTAGTGCAGCGGACAGATCTGTACGCAGCATGTGAGATCTGGGCTTGAGCGCAACACGGATCTTGCCCGGCACAAATGTTGCCAGATTGTAGGTATAACAGAATTGCTTATAGAAGGGATCTTCTGCTTCAATATCAAGATCAAACTCACCCATCAGGAAGAAACGCTCGGAGAAGTGGATGGGAGCGTTTTTGGTGATAGAAATCACATTCAGACCGCTATGTACCTTGACGGTATAGCAGTCATACAGATCATCAAGGAAGGTGACCCGCCGGGCGCTGCCGTGGTCAACACCGTCGATCTTTTCGATCTTGTCCAAGGAATTGACCGGGACATAGAATTTGAGATCTCCCACAACCGCATCTGCATGGAACTCAAAGCGCAGAATATCCGCGTCCTCGCTTTGAATGACGGTTTTTCCGTCCTTGTCAAGCCAGCCGGCAATGGGTAGTGCGTTTTCCCGCTCCCATGTAACGGGACAGGTTGTCGCAAGCGGGGTGCTTTCGCAGATCTTAGCGGGAGAGCGGTAGCATTGCTCCTCTCCGGAGAAGAATGCAATTTCACCGCTAAAGAGGCTGATGGGATATTCCATTCCGCCAAAGAAGACAGTACCCGTGATCTCGCCCTCGTTTTCGATGTTAGCGATCAGTGCGCATTGACCGCGGTCGGTATTGCGAACCATGAAATGGGGCGTTCCTTCGCCCTCGTAACAGATGACCGGCGTCAGTACGCTCAAAGCTGTATCCAGTTCGTCGATGCTTCCGATATTTACAACCGGGATGCCGGCAATGGATTCGATCTTCTCAACGCCGGTGTTGAGGATCAGCTTGAAGGCATCCTTCTTCTTCTCAATACCCTGAGCTGTTGCGATCACATAACCAAAGGGCTTGCGGTTCAGCTGATGACAGATATCCATAAAGAGGTTGTAGTTGCCACGATGCCGCCAGAGGTCTTCTGTAATGTCCAGCACCGCCACAGGTGCGTCCAGAGCGCCTTTAGTTGCTTCTGAGAGATACTGCGCCAGTGTGTCATTAAAGGCTCTGCAGTAGGGCAGGTGACCCTTGTCAGAGAAATCCGGCGGCGCGAAATACTTGGTCTGGCTGTGAACACGATACTGATACGCATGGGGAATGATGAAGGTAATACCCTGCATGATCTGGAACGCGGCTACTTCACGCAGCTCTTCGTAGGTCGCGCCGTAGTTGGTTGCGGCGAACATCTCACACATCGCACCGGGCTTGTCGTGAATGAAAGCTGTAGATTGTGCCTGCTTGGTGCGTACATCGCCCCAGAGGTCGTAATATTCGGGAGAGCGCCGGCAACCGGCTGTGTTGCCCCAAGAAACCTTGGGTGTATAGAGAAGTCCCTTGGTGTAATGCTTGCCGCCATTGAGCTCCAGCAGCTCCTGATCGGTACCGCAGTAGTCAGCATTGCGCTCTACATCACAGAAGCGTCCTTCCGTGAAGGCAGAGGATCGTGCCATCACGTCGTAGCCAAAGGGCGAGGTATCGCTGGTGTGGAAGGTGTATTCCAGTCCGTTTGCCTTGCACCATTCATAATTTCCACGGAACCATTGGCAATAGAGATCACCGCAATGCTGCCAGTAGTCCACTGCATGAGAAGTGTCCTGCCGATCCAGTACTTCGTCAATATAATCCCAGATGTCGTAGCCGAATTTTGCCTTGAAGGTATCCCGAAAATCTTCTGACCAAGGGAAATAATCCTTTTGCTTTGTATTGGGGTCGGTGAAGACATTTGCATTGACCCGGCGGTTGTCCGCATCGGAAAAGAAACCGCGAATACCTTTGCCAAAATAGTGACCCAAATGCTTCTTGTAGGCTTCGTAAACGATCTCAAGGAACAGCTCGGAGGATCTGGGGTTTTCAAAAGAAGGGAAGCCCCAATCCACCGCCACGGGTGTCGACACACCATCCACGCGGGCAAGCTTGTACATCACAAGTGACGGATCGACTTTTTTTACCTTTCCGGCGGCAGCACCGGGGGGATAGTCAAAGCCGTCGTTGATCCACATTTCAAGGTCAAGGGCGATGCCCGCCTTGATAAAATTCTCGATCACACGGAACCACTTGTCGGAGAGGTATTCCTCCGCATTAAAGCCGTGGGGCGGCTTGTTAAATAGAACAGCGCCACCAAAGCCCCGCGCTTTCAGGGTGCTCAGAGATTCGTAGGCTTTTTCATAGGAGAGCTCCGCTTCATCGGAGGTAGTCAGGAAATAAAAGGGGATTGGGCGCAGTGTTTTACGTGACATATCCAAAGCTCCTTTGCACATTTTTAATATGTTAACTATACCGCTGAATTCTAAAAAGTCAATATATTTTTATCGATAAATTTGTATATAAATATATGTTTGAATTCGACCTTGACCGACATGAAAAGCTTTGATAAAATAGAGTTATCAAAGTAGGGGAGAAGTGTTCTCATGGCGAAAACGAAAACTGTATTTTTCTGCACTGAGTGCGGTTACGAGACCCCCAAATGGATGGGACGTTGCCCGTCCTGCGGTGCTTATAATACCATGCAGGAGCATGTGGAGAAGCCGGTTGCGCCCGGACGTGCCGTTTCTGCGCCTGTTGGCATGAGCCGAAAGCCACAGATGCTTTCTCAGGTCGATACGGGGCTTGAGCTGCGCTTTTCCACCGGCATGGGAGAACTTGACCGTGTTCTCGGCGGCGGCGCTGTGACAGGATCTCTCGTCCTTGTGGGCGGTGCGCCCGGCATCGGTAAATCTACGCTGCTTTTGCAGATCTGCAACCGTCTTTGCGCGGAGCGCAGCGTTCTTTACGTCTCCGGCGAGGAGAGTGAACGTCAGCTGAAGCTGCGCGCGCAGCGCCTTGGTGTGGACTCGCAATCCCTTTATATTCTATCTGAGACCCGCATGAGCGATATTACGGAGGCTATTGACGAGCTAAAACCCGACATCCTGATCGTCGATTCCATTCAGACGCTCTATCAGGAGTCAAATGAATCCGCTCCCGGCAGTATTTCTCAGGTCAAGGACTGTACCATGAATCTGATGCAGCTGAGTAAGCTGCAGGGCATCACGGTCTTTGTCGTGGGTCACATCAATAAGGACGGCAATATTGCAGGTCCGAAGGTGCTGGAGCATATGGTCGACTGCGTGCTGTATTTCGAGGGTGACCCCAATTCTTCGTATCGCTTGCTGCGTGCCGCAAAAAATCGCTTTGGTTCGACCAATGAGATCGGTGTATTTGAAATGATCGATACGGGGCTTCGTGAGATCCCCAATCCCTCAAAAATGCTGCTGGAGGGACGTCCGCAGGATGCACCCGGTACTTGTGTTGCCTGCGTGATGGAGGGAACGCGCCCGGTGCTGGCGGAGGTGCAGGCACTTGTGGCGAAAACAACGCTGAATCAACCCAGACGAGCTTCTGACGGCTTCGATTTTAACCGCGCTGTGCTGTTGCTTGCTGTGATGGAAAAGCGCGCAGGCATCAAAATGAGCCTTTTCGATGCATATATCAACGTCATCGGCGGTCTTCGGCTTGATGAGCCGGCAGCGGATCTTCCCGTGGTACTGGCATTGGCATCGTCCTATCGTGACAGCGCAGTCGCCAATGACCTTGTTGCCATCGGAGAAGTGGGCCTAACCGGCGAAATCCGGGCTGTTTCCAATATGAATCAGCGTCTCGCAGAGGTGGCACGTCTTGGCTTCAAGAAGTGTATGATCCCCAAATTCGGCTCTGAAAAAGCAGAAATTCCCGCAGGTCTGACCGTATATCGTGTCAGAAATCTGCACGAAGCGATCGAGACCGCATTGTAATATGAAAAAGATTCTGTCTGAGATGGGACTTGGTGAACCTTTGTCCATCACCCCGTTCGAAAATGAAGAGGGAGCAGGGGAGTACGCTGTATGGAAGGTAGAATACGCAGACCATCCATATGTCTTAAAGCGTGCCAAAGGAAAAGAATTCGAGATCTATGAGCGCTATCTGAAAAACGCCCCCATTGCACCTGCGCTGGTTGCAAAGGGGACAGTCGATGGTCAGCAATATCTGCTTCTTGAATATGTTGAAGGCGAGAACCTGATGTGTTGCAACGGCGAAAAACTGATTGCCGCAATTGATGCACTAACCGAGATGCAGGACATGTACTGGAATTGTCATGGTTCAACTGATGGCCTTGCCAGTCGGAGAAACCGCAGAAATTATCTGCAAAATGAGCTGCTTGAACGGGTTTATGATGCGTACTTGCGGGATTGTGAGCAGATCCCGTGGACATTTTGCCATGATGATCTGCTGCCGTTCAACGTGCTTGTTTCAGGTAACAGAGCTGTTTTGATCGACTGGGAGGTCGCGGGTATCCTTCCGTATCCGGCTTCGCTCGCTCGCTTGATCGCACATACAAGCGAAGAGCCTGATGCACTCTTTTTCATGAAGGAAACAGATATTGCGGCGGCGGTCGATCGTTATTATCAGCGATTACTTGCACCAAAAGGGATCTGTTTCAATGAATTTCAGCGCAGTTTTGATCTGCATCTGTTTTATGAATACTGTGAATGGGTGTATGTTGGGAACAAATTCGGTGGTCAAAACAGTGAATTGTTCTTGAAATACAGCGATCTTGCAATAAATATGGCAAAAAAGCTTATTCCTCATCTTCACTGAAATCCAGCTTGGAGAGGGGATTGGCTTCTGCTGCGATCTTAAGCTCTGTGCTTTCAATGTGGGTGTAGATCTGTGTCGTGTTCAGGTTTTCGTGTCCGAGGACTTCCTGCACCGTCTTGACATCCACGCCGCCGGACAGCATCATTGTTGCAGCCGTGTGGCGAAGCTTGTGGGCGGAGAACTGTGTTGCATCCAGACCTGCCTGCAGGAATGCTTTCTTCACAAGCCGGTGAACAGCAGTTACGGTGATTCGGTTTCCGTTGCGAGAGCCGAAGAGGGCACGATTATCCGTCAGAACGATTTTTTTTCGTTCTTCCAGATAGGCATCGATCGCTTTGCGGCAGGCGGTGCCAAAGTAGACGATCCGCTCCTTATTACCCTTACCGACAACACGAATGCGATCCTCATATACGTCTGTGATGTTCAATCCCACAAGCTCGCTGCGACGGATACCACAGTTGAGGAAAAGCATCAGGATGGCATAGTCTCTTTTCTGATTTTGACCACTTACAGCCTGCAAAAGGGCGGCAGATTCCTCAAAAGTGAGGTATTTTGGCAAGCTTTTGCGTAATTTCGGATACTCAAAATCAGCTACCGGGTTTTCCTCTAATTGCTTTGTCCGTACCGTCAGATACTTAAAAAAGGACTTCAAAGCGGACAGCTTCCGGGCACGGGAAGCAGGGGAGATGCCGTATTCCGGATGCAGTGCATCAGGATCAGGCGTACGGTCACTGGCAAGATACGACAGAAAATCGTAAATATCTGATGTTGTGATCGAACTGATAAATCCGAGATCGATATTTTTGATGCTGATGTCATCCAGTCGGGTATGGATCGGCATTTCATCTCGCATCAGCTTCATGAAACGGAAGAACATGCGAAGATCCAGATGATATTCGGAAATCGTACGGGGAGATTGACCTTTGATGGTTTCATGATAGGTCAAGAAGTCGCGAACGATCTGCGGGCAGTCGGAATAGTTCTGCATAGCAATCACCACATTTACAGTAAGATTCTTTAATGAAAGTATAACACAGTGCCGGAAGCAGTGCAAGTATGACCTTTTTGACCAAATTACAAGCAGAGGGGAGCAAAAGGACCTTGCATGACCATTATAGCACATCTTTCCATCGAACGCAACAAAATAAGGGTTTTGTTAGTTCGTGAACCGCCAATAGGGGAGTGGTGGATTTACAAGTACCGATTGATTTCCGCAACCTTTTCAAGCACTTCGGAATACATGTGTTGCATTGCCGAATTTCTTTCGTCCATGCGTTTTACCAGTGCTTCAATCTGTTCAACTTTGTTCGCAGATTGCAACAGTTTTTCCAGTTCTCGGTACGGAATGATAACAGAGAAGTTATCAACGCAACAAAATGTTTCTTTTTTCATGATTTTCTATCCTTGATAGCATAAATTGGGGGAGTTGTCAAGTGTGTCCGTGTATCGCGTACACGAAAATTACCGCTTGACATTTTCAATCGAACATGGTATAGTGCATATACAAACATCCGTTCGAAATTCTTGAACGGGTCATATATATGCACTTCGGACAGCCCCACCCGTCCGAGGTGCTTTCTTTTTCCGTGGCATTCTTGGAACATGGAACAGCGCGCGCTAGTCGTAGTGTACGCGCGCGCGAGGTGTGCCAAACTTGTTCAGGCACGGGCAGCACTGTCGCGGTAAACCGTCGCCAGCGCTGCCCTGTGGGTGCCTGAGGCACTCCACGAAGTAGCCCGGGAACGTCACAAAGTGAGGGGTAGCACTCAGTCATCAAACCCTGCGCCGGGGGCGCGTTATGGACAAGGCGCGATTGTAGCTTGTGCCTATAAATGCCTTTGTAGCCCGCGTTGAGAGTGCAGAGGACGTCGAAAGGGGGCAGGGGGTATCTGCATATCTTAAGCTGGGAAAGACCGCGCAGAGGGGTGCTGTGCGTTTCATGGGGTCGTGTTCCGTGCGCTTCCAGCTTCGCTATGGAGATCTGCTGCCGACCCAAAATCACCCCACGTGTTGGGATCGTCGGGGTCGCGAAAGTCGATCGTGATAACGGGGGGCAGATTTACCCATAAGCTGTTGTTGACCTTCTCGAGTACATCCCAGATTTCACCAACTGCCCATGGTGGGCGAATTTCTCCAAAGAACTGCTGAAAATTGATTGCCATGTTGTACAGTTGTACCGGGTCGTTTTTGAGGACACCAAGGTCGTATAATTCTTTCATGTCATTTCCTCCGATGTTTTTGTGTGGTGTACATTTCAACAGCCGGAGGGGTAGAGCCTTGCCGACTGTTGACGGGGTAAAAAACGAACGCAACAAAATAAAAATTTTGTTGCGTTCGCGGTAGGGATTTAGGTCTATACAGGCGGTGAAGACGTAAACCAAAGAATTCTTTGCTTTTTCGGGCAAAATCATGTATATTATAGATAAAGCAAATTTAGGAGGCTTCTATATGAGTATTAAACGAATTGGTGTTCTCACCAGCGGCGGCGATGCTCCCGGTATGAATCCCTGCGTCCGTTCCGTTGTAAGAACTGCTATGTATCATGGCATTGAATGCTACGGTATCCGTCGCGGTTATAACGGACTGATCAATGGTGATATTGTCAAGCTGGATGAGAAAAGCATCTCTCATATTATCAATCGCGGTGGTACGATCCTCTACACCGCCCGCAGCAAAGAATTCATGACTGAAGATGGTCAGAAAAAGGCTGTTTCCATGTGCAAGCTGCTGGGTCTGGATGGCATCGTTGCAATCGGCGGCGACGGCACATTCCGCGGCGCACGAGCCTTGAGCAAGCATGGGATCAATGTAATTTGCATTCCTGCAACCATTGATAATGACATCAGCTGCACCAATTCCAGCATCGGTTTCGACACCGCTGCCAATACAGCCATTGAATGCATCGATAAGCTGCGCGATACCATGCAGTCCCATGAGCGCTGCTCTGTTGTTGAGATCATGGGCAGAAATGCAGGATTTCTTGCAATGTACGTCGGACTTGCAGTCGGTGCAACAGCGATCCTTGTGCCCGAGAAAAAGTTCGATTTTGAACAGGATGTGATCGAAAAGATCAGAAAAGCCCGCTTAAACGGCTTTACACACTACATGATCGTCGTAGCCGAAGGCGCCGGCTCTGCCGCTGATATTTCTGCCAAAATCAAGGAAGCAATCGATCTCGATCCTCGCGTGACTGTTTTGGGTCATATTCAGCGCGGCGGTGTTCCCACCGGTCGCGATCGTGTCAATGCGACAAAAATGGGCTATCTTGCTGTCGAAATGCTCCTTGCAGGCAAGACAAACCGAATTGTGTGTACTCACGCAGGCAGATTTACTGACATCGACATTAGCGAGGGTCTTGCGATGCATAAGGATATTCAGCAGATGGAAGTGGACATCCTGGCTGCTTTAACTGGCATCTGATCTCTCCCCTTCCCCTGATATACATAATAAAAATGCCAACTGTGCTTTGCTTGCGCAGTTGGCATTTATGCTTTGGGATGGCATTTTGAGTAGACAGATCTGAGCTTTTGATCGATCATACCGGTATAGAATTGGGTGGACGAGATGTCACTGTGACCCATCAGCTCCTGCAGAGAACCGAGATCGGCACCGTTTTCAAGAAGATGTACCGCAAAGCTGTGGCGCAGTGTATGGGGCGTGATCTCCTTTTCGATGTTTGCAGTCTGCTGATAGTGCTTCAGGATCTTCCAGAAGCCCTGCCGGGTCATTCGAATGCCGTTGACATTGACAAAAAGCGCCTTTTCGTCAGGACTTGCCAGCATAGAAGCACGAACATTATTGATGTAGGCAGCCAGTGCCTGAAGAGCGGCGGGATAAAGCGGAATGGAACGAGTCTTCTTACTGCCGATGCACTTGATGATGCCGAGCTCCAGATTGACGGCATCGATGTCAAGGTCGATCAGCTCGGAAACACGCATGCCGGTTGCATAGAGCACCTCCAGCATCGCCTTATCCCGATAGCCCTTTGCATCAGTGCAGGAAGGCTGTGACAGCAGCAGCTCGATCTCACGACCGCTGAGGATCTGAGGCAGCTTCTTTTCGCCCCGGTCAACACGGATATCCTTGACGGGAGTTGCCTCAAGGAAGCCGGTAGAAACAACATAACTGTAAAAGTTCTTCAGGCTGGCAAGATTGCGGGAAACCGTTGCAGCGGAACGGCCCTCTTCCTCAAGATGAGACAGATACCGGGCAATATTCATTTGTGTTGCATCCACAACATCTGTATCCTCGTTTGATCGCAGCCAGTCAGAGTACTGACGTAGATCGCGCATATACGAGGCGATGGTGTTGGCAGATGCCTGCTTTACCTTGCTGAGGTAATTCTCATAAGCAGCGATCAAGTCCAACATGAAATTGCGTACCTTCCTCTTCAAAGGGCATAATACCCAAATAATATCAAATGCATAAATACTATACTGCAAAACTTTCGGTTTTGCAAGTAAATTTGTCTAAATTTACGATTTTTGTAAAATATGCCGATATTTATGTTAACATCGTTATGTAAACTGATAATGGTTTGAAACGCTATTTTTTGCAAATTTCAACTATTTTGCAACATCTAGTGTGAGGTCTGAAATGTCGACCACAAAATATGCGATTCACCATAAAAGTTGCAAAATGTAACCACTGGGTAAATAATTTTTACCCAGTGGAATTTTTGTACAACTTAACGATATTGCCTTTTTCGAAACCTGATTTTTCCTCTTTCTCCACCCGGAAAGAATGCGACTATCAACCCGCCGATCAGTACAACGAGTCCGGTCACGCCCATGCCGGCATACTCTCCTCCAAAGAACAGCGCAGTGATACCAATCAGCATCAGATAGTATAACCCCGCTGACATCAGACTGACTTGCAATCGCTGTTTCTGAATTGTTCTTACAGCAATCAACGAACCCAGAATGGTGCTGAGTAACAGTATGATCATGCTCCCGTAGCCAATTCCCTGCTCTCCTATCATTTCCGACAAAACAAGGTAAGATAGCAGCGCTGAACCTGCCAGTGTGACAATTATGCTGACAAGTCCTCCGATCGCAAGTCCGATCGGAATTGCTTTTGCTGTACCTTTAGATTTGCTTTTATACACAGAAATCACCCCTTGGTACAAGGTATTGTTTTTCTGCGAAAAATAGAACAGGAGCAGCAAGGCTGCTCCTGTTCGGATCATGTCTTATTTTGAAAGCTGAGCGACCATCGCATCAAGGAGCGTCTTTGCTTCCTCGTGGGTTGTGCCGACGGCGGAATAATAGAACTTCACCTTCGGCTCTGTGCCGGAGGGACGGGCAATTACGCTGCCCTGATCGCCGAGGATCATTTCAAGTACGTTCGACTGAGGCAGGTCGATCTTTTCTTCCACGCCTGTCAGCAAATCCCGGGAGACGCTGCTCTTGTAATCGTTGACCTTGGTCACCGCAGCACCGCCGATAGAGGTGGGCATATTGCCGCGCAGGTCAGCCATCATAGCAGCTGCCTTCTGCATGGCATCAGCACCCTTCAGTTCGATGTTCTGGACGTAGGCGAGGAAATAACCATACTTTTTATATAGGTCTTCCAGCGCCTCCAAAATGGTCTTGCCGCGCTTCTTCAGAGCTGCAGCCATTTCGCAAACAAGCATCGATGCGACCACCGCATCCTTATCACGGGCATAAGTTCCCTTCAGGTAGCCGCAGCTCTCTTCAAAGCCGAAGATATACTTATGCTCCTCGCCCTTTTCTTCCAGTGCAAGGATCTCGCCGCCGATATACTTGAAACCGGTGAGAACGGGCTTCATCGCAACGCCGTAATACGCAGCGATGCGGTCAGCCATAGCAGTTGTAACGATGGAGCGGATCACCTCACCGCCTTCAGGAAGGTCATCACGTTCAGCTCTGGCACTCAGGATATAATCCAGCAGCATGCAGCCAAGCTCATTGCCGGACAGCTTGCGAAAACCGTCAGCAGTCGGAACAGCGATCGCAACGCGGTCAGCATCCGGGTCGGTGCCGAGAATAACATCGCAAGGTACCTGACGCGCCACCTTGTAGCTCTCATTCAGTGCAGCGTCCGTTTCAGGATTGGGATACTCGCAGGTCTTGAAATCGCCGTCAGGCTTCTCCTGACACGCCACAACATGGATATTGACACCAAGACGTCCGAGGATCTCACGCACAGGCTCATTACCCGTGCCGCAAAGAGGCGTATAAACAATGTTCAGACTGGCTTTTGCGATGATTGTGGGATCAACAGCTTCCGCCATTACAGTCTGGTAATACTTCTCCCAAATGCTCTGATCAATGTAACTAACAGTGCCATCTGCAAGGAAAGCTGCAAAATCCTTTATTTCAGGGATAAAGAAATCAATCCCGGCTATTTTCTCAGTTACGACAGCGGCAGGCTCATCGGTCATCTGACAGCCGTCAGGACCGTAGCACTTGATGCCATTATAAGCGCCTGCGTTGTGGCTTGCGGAAATCACAATGCCGCAGCCGCAGCCCAGCTCACGCACCGCGAAGGATAGCATGGGAGTCGGTGCAAGGCGGTCATACAGATAGGTTTCAATGCCGGCTTCAGCCAACGCAACGGCGCAGACCTCAGCAAACAGTCGGGAGTTATGTCTGGAATCGTAGGCGATTGCCGCCTTCTGAGGAAGCTCTGTGCCGGAAAGCCATGCTGCCATACCCTGCGCAGCTCTGCGGACGGTATAGCGGTTCAGTCGGTTGCTGCCAACGCCCATAATGCCCCGCATACCGGCAGTACCAAACTGTAGGTCACTGCCGAAACGGCTCTTCAGTTCTTCTTCATCATTTGCAATGCTTTTCAGTTCTTCCTGAACCTGCGCGGGGAGCGCAGCGTTGCACCAGAATGCGTAGCGTTCCAAGTAATTCATAATAGTCCTCCAATCTTAAAAAAACAGCTCAAAATATTTGAGCTGTTTTTCTATATTTCAGCTTTAGGCTTCTTCAGAAGCGGGTGCAGCAGCGCGATTGTCCTGAGCCTCGGTCAGAGCATGGAACTTGGAGCGGGTCTCACGAACCTCGTTG
The DNA here is from genome assembly GCA_045580465.1 of Faecousia sp. Lineage (GTDB taxonomy): Bacteria > Bacillota > Clostridia > Oscillospirales > Oscillospiraceae > Faecousia. The sequence continues at coordinate 2,997 of JAZNNV010000192.1, read as the reverse complement.
AGAGACTGGGCAATGGCTTCCTCAGTACGGCGCAGAGCCTCATCCATATACTCGTTGCTGACCTTACGCAGCTCGGCAATGCGAGCCTGGGTCTTGTTGAACATCTCCTGGCACTGACGGCGTGCTTCCTGATAGATTGCCTCCTCAGCGACCAGTTCCTTGGCTTCCTGCTGTGCCTGACGGACGATGCTCTCAGCCTCACGGCGAGCCTGACCGATCAGTTCGTTGCGGGATTCCACGATGGTGCGGGACTGCTTCAGCTCTGCGGGCAGCTGAGCGATGATCTCGTCCAGCATATCCAGAGCCTTGTCACGCTCCAGAATGCACTTGTCTGCGCCCAAAGGCAGCGCACGTGCGTCCTGAATCATGTCATACAGGGCGCTGATAATATCCTCAATGTGTTGCTCGTTCATAATTTATTTTCCTCCTTGATGATTAGTGGATATGCGTTTTTGAAAATCCGGAATAATCTCCTCAGGGAGGAATCCGGACAGGTCTACGTTGTAAGCAGCCAATTCCTTGACGGTACTGGAGCTCATGTACATATACTCGTGCTCGGCGGTAAGGAACATGGTGTCAAGATTGGGATTGATCTTGCGATTGATCATTGCCATCTGGAATTCATTTTCAAAGTCAGAGCCGGCGCGAAGCCCCTTGATGATGACGCAGCTCCCCTTCTCCTTGGCATACTCTGCCAAAAGTGAGTCAGAGGAATCTACCTCCACATTGGGCAGATCCGTGGTGACCTTGCGGATCATTTCTACGCGCTCATCCAAAGAAAACATCGGATTTTTCGCGGCGTTGATCATCACGCAAACGATCAGCTTGTCAAATATATTGGATGCGCGGCGGATGATATTCAAATGACCGCAGGTGATCGGGTCAAAGCTGCCCGGATAAATCGCAATCTTCATAAAAGGTCCTCAGTCCTTGCGATAAAGCGTCAGCAAGGTGTTGCCGTACTTGTAATCCTTGGAACGGGAAAAGCCGTCAAAAGTGCAATCCAATGCCTTTTCAACAGGGCGTTCCGCAACTATTATACCACCAGATTGCAAAATGTCAATTTCTGATATCTTTTTTAGCGAATTTTCTAAAAAAATTTCGGCATAAGGGGGATCTAAGAGAATCAAATCAAATTTTTCGCGGCAACGTTCAAGGTACTGCAGATAATCACTGCGGATGACCTGTGCCTCCCCTTCCAGCTTGGTGCGGCGAAGATTCTCTCTGATCAGACGGCAGGCTTGCTCGGATGCGTCAACAAAAACCGCATGCTTCGCTCCCCTGCTGAGCGCTTCAATGCCAAGCTGACCGGAGCCACCGAACAGATCAAGGACACGTGCGCCGGGAATATCAAATTGAATGATGCTGAAAAGGGCTTCCTTGACTCTGTCGGTCGTCGGTCTGGTCTGCAGACCCTCCGGCGTTTTCAGGACGACTCCCCTCGCCTTTCCGGTGATGACTCTCATTGGTCCGATTCCTCGCTGTCTTTGTGAAAATGTTCGTAAACTGCCAGTGCGGTTTTTTTCGGCAGAAAGCGTTCCAGTTCCGGCAGGCTCGCCTGACCGATTGCAGTCAAGGATTTGAAATGCTTCAAAAGGTCCTCTTTGCGTTTCGGACCGATGCCCTCGATGGCATCCAAAGCCGAATAACGCAGTCGCTTGCTGCGAAGCTGGCGATGATACGTGATGGCGAAACGGTGGGTTTCCTCCTGGATGGTACCGACAAAGGAAAAAACCGTTTGGTTTGCATCGATGCGGATCTCCAGCCCGTCAGGGGTCACCAGCGCCCGTGTGCGATGGCGGTCATCCTTGACCATACCGAACACCGGGAAATACAGATCGAGGGATTTCAGCGCCTCCAGCGCCACATTGGCGTGATTGACACCGCCGTCGATCAGCAAAAGATCCGGCGCATCATCAAAGCCCTTGTCGCCGCTTACAAAGTGGGTAAACCGGCGCAGGATCACCTGACGCATGGATGCATAATCATCCTGATCCGTCAGACCCTCGATGCGGAATTTTTTATATTCGCTTTTCTTAGGCTTTCCATCCTGAAAAACCACCATACTGGCAACTATATCCGTGCCCGAAATGTTGGAAATATCGTAGGATTCGATCCGTTTTGGCGGCTCGATAGAAAGCATTTTACCCAACATCTGTACGATGGCGGAAAGCTTTTCGTCCTTGTCTGTCAGCCGCTGTGCCTCTTCGAATGCGTTTTTGTTGGCAAGATCCACAAGCTGCAAATTATTCCCGCGCTGTGGAACGATCAGCTTTGGCTTACGTCCTGTTTGCTGCTCCATCAGCTCAGAAAACAGCGATGCATCCTCCAACGCGAACGGCAAAAGAACGCGCTTGGGCGGCAATCCGCGGCTGATATAAAACTGTTTCAACAGACTGCTGACAGCCTCGTGCTTATCGTCCGGCAAGGGAAATACCTCGTATTCCTTATCAAGCAGGTTTCCGCCGGAAAAGTGCAGAACCGCAAAGCATGCCTTTGTTTCGGTCTGGGCGTAGCCCACGACATCCGTATCCGCAATGCCCGCAGTTGTCACAAGCTGCTTTTTGCTGAGGGCTTCTACCGCGTTCAGACGGTCGCGCAGGCTGGCAGCCAGTTCAAAATTCAATTCATCCGCGGCGGCAAGCATTTGATCGCGGATCTGGGCGGCGACTGACTTATAGTTGCCCTGCAGCAGCTGACGAGCCTGATCGATACGGGCGCGATAATCCCCTGCGCTCAATCCACCCTGACACCATCCGGCACATTGCTTCATGTGAAAATTCAGGCAGGGTCTTCCCTTTCCGATATCACGGGGAAACTCCCGGGCGCAATCAGGAAGCTTCAAGGTTTTTGTGATCGCTTCCATAATGCTCTGGGTCACACCGCGGCTGCCAAAGGGACCAAAATACGTTGCGCCATCATCACTGATGCGGGGCACCATACTCATCCGCGGGAATTCCTGCTTCAGATCCAGCCGCACAAAGGGATAGCCCTTAT
>JAZNNV010000191.1:0-2650 GCA_045580465.1 Faecousia sp. | reverse complement strand
ATCACCTTTGCCAACGCATTCGGCATTGCTGACGATGTGCTGAAGCAGGCTGTGACCTCCATCTCCGAGCTGGTTGGCTCTTCTACCCGCGTCATCATCAACCTGGACTTCGCTGACGTTTCCGCTGTCATGAAGGACGCTGGCCGCGCACACATGGGCGTTGGCATCGCTTCCGGCCGTGAGAAGGCTGAGCAGGCTGCGCTGGCCGCTATCAACAGCCCCCTGCTGGAGACCTCCATCAACGGCGCTACCGGCGTTCTGGTCAACGTTACCGGCTCTGCCGAGCTGACGCTGGATGATGTTGAGACCGCTGCCGGTATCGTTCAGGAGAACGCAAACCCCGATGCAAACATCATCTTCGGCGCTACCTGCTCCGATGAGTATGAAGATGAGATGCGCGTTACCGTTATCGCTACCGGTTTCGAGCAGAAGAATGCAGCTCAGGCCAAGGGTGAGGCCGGTGAGGCTGGCGGCGCAGCCGCAAAGTCCGCTGATGCCGGCGATATCGACGATATCTTCGATATCTTCAAGCGCTGAGAAACTGACTTGATACATCCCGGGCTGCGGCCCGGGATGTTTTTTAGGAGGACGCATGGACGCATACAAAGCATTGGCAGCGAGCTATGACCGCCTGACCAACGACGTGGACTATCAGGCAGTGGTCGACTTCTATATGCAGATTTTGCAGCGGGAAGGACTGAAACCCCGGACGGCGGTGGATCTGGCATGCGGAACGGGTTCTGTGGGCATCCTGCTTGCAAAGCAGGGTCTTCGCGTGACCTGTGTCGATCTGTCAGAGGACATGCTGACAGTTGCCAGCGAAAAAGCGCAGGCACTTTCCAATCCGCCGGTGTTTGTCTGCCAGCCGCTGCAGGCGCTGCGTCTGCCCAGAGGGGTGGATCTGGCGGTGTGTGCGCTGGATAGCCTTGATTATATTACAGACCCTGCAGACTGTGCTGAGGCGATCAGACGGTTCTACAAGGCGCTGAATCCGGGCGGTATCTTCATCTTTGATGTAAACACGCCGGAAAAGCTCCGGGCGATGGACGGGCAGGTTTTCCTCGATGAGGACGATGACGTCTATTGCGTCTGGCGGGGCGAATTTGATGAGCAAACCAATATCTGCTCCTACGGAATGGACTTGTTCCAGCGGCGGGGTAAGCACTGGTCGCGATCCTTCGAGGAGCATCGGGAATATGCCTATTCCCGGCAACAGCTGCTGACATTTCTGCGGAATGCGGGATTTTCCCACATTGAGGTCTACGGTGACCGCAGATTTGAAGCACCCGGCGAGGGAGAGCAGCGCATCTATTTCAAGGCAAGAAAGGGAAAACGCAAATGAACGATTACTTGGTACGTGGAATGACCATGGACGGCTTTGTGAAGGTCGTGGCGATCCGTTCTACGAATTTAGTGCGCAGAGGCGCTGAGATACAGAAGACCACTCCCAACGCCACAGCGGCCTTTGGGCGGTCTCTGACGGCAGCTTCCATGATGGGCAATATGCAGAAGGTGGACAATGGCTCTATGACGCTGCAGATCCGGGGCGGCGGTCCTATCGGCACGATCACGGTGGTGTCCGATCCCGAGGGCAACGTCCGTGGCTGTGTGACTGAGCCGAATGTTCCGCTGGTGGAGAAATTCCCCGGCAAGCTGGACGTGGGCGCAACAGTCGGTACGGACGGCGCGCTGACGGTCATCCGTGACCTGCAGATGAAAGAGCCTTATATCGGTCAGGTGCCGCTGGTTTCCGGCGAGATCGGCGACGATGTGACCGCCTATTTTGCCCAGAGTGAGCAGACACCCACTGCCTGCGCGCTCGGCGTGTTGGTGGATACCGATTGCTCCGTGAAGGTTGCGGGCGGCTATCTGGTGCAGCTGCTGCCCGGCGCGCCGGATGAGGTGATCGATACCCTTGAGAAGGGTATTCAGAGAGCCGGCGCGGTGACCAAGATGCTGGAAGCGGGTCTGACTCCTGAGGAGATCCTCGGTCAGGTGTGCGGCGATCTGGGCGTTGTATTCATGGAGACTACCGAGGTTTCCTATCGCTGCTACTGCTCCCGCGAGCGTGTGACGTCTGCCTTGATCAGCCTTGGCAGGGAAGAGCTGACGCAGATCGCGCAGGAGGGAAAGGCATTTCCCGTCGAATGTCAGTTCTGCGATACGGTCTATGAATTTACCCCGGAAGAGGTTCAGCGGCTGCTGAAAAAAATCTGATCTGGATGGCAAAATGGTGGTTCCTGAGGGCTTTTCTTCCACTGAAAATTTGTTAAAAATTTGCAGGAAAAAAGCTTGACAAATGCGCCCGTTCTGTGTATAATAGTCAACGTCGCTGAGGTGAGAGCCCTGCCGACAAGGTATGGGAGCATAGCTCAGCTGGGAGAGCATCTGCCTTACAAGCAGGAGGTCACAGGTTCGAGCCCTGTTGTTCCCACCATTTATATGGCCCGGTGGTGCAGTCGGTTAGCACGCCAGCCTGTCACGCTGGAGGTCGACGGTTCGAGTCCGTTCCGGGTCGCCATTTATCAATAATGCATCTTGGTGCATGGGGGAGGAAATATTCTCCTCATATGCCTCTGTAGCTCAGTCGGTAGAGCAGTGGACTGAAAATCCACGTGTCGTTGGTTCGATTCCGACCGGAGGCACCATG
>JAZNNV010000190.1:0-2381 GCA_045580465.1 Faecousia sp. | reverse complement strand
GGTCTGCGACCTTTGCGCTGCCCCCGGCGGCAAGACCACTCAGATCGCTGGGCGTATGATGGGGGAGGGCTTCCTCCTGTGCAATGAGATCAATCCCAAGCGGGCGAAGATTCTGTCCCGGAACATCGAACGGATGGCGGTGGCCAATGCGCTGGTGACCAATGAGCATCCCCAGCGGCTTGCGGATCGCCTGAGTGGCTACTTTGACCGGGTGCTGATCGACGCGCCCTGCTCCGCCGAGGGTATGTTCCGCAAGGAAGAGGCTGCAGTGACTGACTGGAGCTTGGAAACGGTGGAGATGTGCGCACGCCGTCAGGCGGAGATCTTGGACTCCGGCGCACAGCTGGTGCGTCCCGGCGGTCGGCTGGTCTACTCCACCTGCACCTTTGCACCGCAGGAAAATGAGGAAGCGATCGACGCTTTTTTACAGTGTCATCCCGATTTTGAAACGGAATCTGTTTCCGCGCCGTGGTTTACGCCGGCGGGACAGGGACAATTTCGCCTGTGGCCCCATAAACTATTAGGGGAGGGGCATTTCGGCGCGGTGCTGCGCCGCAGGGGAGAAGCGGAGCTTCCCGAATCGGATTTGGCGGGCGAGAAGCTGCCGAAGCTTTGGCTGGAATTTGCAAAATCGATGGGTATAGACCTGCTTGCGGGCAAAGCGCTCACATTCGGAACGAGCCTTTACTGGACTGCACCGGATCAGCCTTCCATCAAGGGACTGAAGGTTCTCCGTCCCGGTCTGGAGCTGGGTGAGGTTAAGAAGGATCGGTTCGAGCCTGCCCATGCGCTGGCGCTGTGGTTGAGGGGAGCAAGGTGTACCCACGATTGCCCGTCTGATTCCAAAGAAATCGAGGGGTATCTGTCGGGAAATGTGATTCCGTCGTCCCAAAAGGGCTGGTGTCTTGTGACGGTGGATGGCTATTCCATCGGCTGGGGAAAGGGCGACGGGACGCAGCTGAAGAACCATTATCCGAAGGGCTTGCGCCGTTATCGGTGAAATGGTACTTTACATAAGATTGTTTTTATGGTATAATACCTGAGCAAAGTTATTACTATAATTTTTCTCAAGGAGAGGATCATCCTTGGCTCGATATGAAATTAAAGGTGGCATCCCGCTGCGTGGTAAGGTTACCATCAGCGGCGCAAAAAATGCCGCCGTTGCGATTTTGCCGGCAGCCTTGCTGGTAAACGGCGTATGCCGTATTGAAAATGTTCCTGATATTTCTGACGTCAGAATCCTGCTTTCCATTCTTGAGGATCTGGGCGTGACGGTACAGTGCCCTGAAAAGGGTGTCGTGGTGCTGGACAGCAGCAACGTTACCCGCACAGAACCCAATGAATCGATGGTTAAGCAGCTTCGCGCCAGCTACTACCTAATGGGCGCACTGCTCAGCCGCTTCCAAAAGGCACATGTTGCGCTGCCGGGTGGCTGTAATTTTGCTGTGCGTCCAATCGATCAGCACATCAAGGGTTTCGTAGCGCTGGGCGCGGATGTGGAAGAAACGGAAGAATATGTTGCCTTGAAGGCAGGAACCAACGGACTGCGTGGCGGTCGTGTCAGTCTGGATATGGCGAGTGTCGGCGCAACGGTCAATATCATGATCGCGGCAACACTGCTTCCGGGACAGACGATCATCGAAAATGCAGCCAAAGAGCCCCATATTGTCGACTTGGCAAACTTCCTGAACACCATGGGCGCGCGCATTTCCGGCGCCGGTACGGATACTGTCAAGATCCACGGTGTGGAGCGTCTGCAGGGCGGTACTTACGTGATCATCCCCGACCAGATCGAGGCGGGCACCTACATGGCAGCTGCAGCTGCCACCGGCGGCGATCTGCTGGTGGAGAATGTCATTCCGAAGCATATGGAGTGCATCACCTCGAAGCTTGCCGAAATGGGCGTGGAGATCATCAACTATGATGATGCGATCCGCGTCCGCTGTAATGGTCGTTTGCGCCATACTACAGTCAAAACGCTGCCGTATCCCGGCTTCCCGACGGATATGCAGGCGCAGATCTGTGTGTGTATGTCTATCGCTTCCGGTGTAAGCCGCCTGACGGAAAGTGTCTATGAAACCCGCTTCTTCGGTTACTGCGCCGAGCTTGAGAGCATGGGTGCGGACATTCAGATCAGCGGAAAGACCGCGATCGTCACCGGCACAGAGTGTCTCTACGGTGCAACGGTGACCGCCCGCGATCTTCGCGCAGGCGCTGCGCTGATCATCGCAGGTCTTGCAGCCGAGGGAACCACATGGGTCAAGAATATTCACTATGTGGAGCGCGGCTATGAACGTCTGATCGAAAAGATGACGCAGCTTGGCGCACAGATCCGCAGAGTTGAAGATTAATATGAATGAAAGCCCGCTGCCAATGGCAGC